>NZ_QQWY01000004.1:0-198590 GCF_003950455.1 Sphingomonas sp. ABOLE | reverse complement strand
CTGTACAAGGCTGAAGTCATCCATCGACGCGGCCCATGGCGCAGCTTCGAAGCCGTCGAATACGCCACCCTCGAATGGGTCGATTGGTTCAACCATCGCCGGCTCCTCGAGCCCATCGGCAACATCCCGCCTGCCGAAGCCGAAGCGAACTACTATGCTGCCGCTGAGCAGATCGTTATGGCGGCGTGACTCACATCTAATGGCCTCCGGCAAACCCGGCGCGCTTCAGAAGCTGCTGGGCACGTTGCTCGGCAACCGCCTGCCACACTCAGTTGAACCCGGGTTGCGGCCGTTTTGGCGCACTTGCTGCTTGGAGGGGTATTTTATCGGGGTGCAGTGCATGGAATGAGCAACATTATTCCATAAATTCCGGTACTTATGTCGATCTTGGGTTGAAAATGGTTCCTGCCCCCGCAACCAATCCCACACATGCCAAACCGCTTCAGGAACCCCTGAGGCGGTTTTTCTGTGCCTGTTCGCCATGGCTGGTGCCGCCAACCCCGGTTTGCGCCGATCGGCAGGCCACTTCCGCGCCACCGGCTTTAGCCGCCGGTTTGACGCGTCTGCGCTTTGCTGTCAGTCCGTTCTGCGACTGCGAAAGGCGACGGGGTGCGGATCGTCATTGTTGATGACAGCGGAGCGCGGGCGTCGGTTCTTGAAGAGGGCCTGCGCGAGGCGGGCTATGACGACATCCATTTCGTGCCGCCGCGCGGGGCGTTTGTCGCCCGGATCGAGCGGATGGCGCCCGACGTCGTGCTGATGGACCTGGGTAGTCCCAGTCGCGACACGCTGGAGGAAATGCTGCTCGTCAGCCGTGCGCTCGCCAAGCCCATCGCGATGTTCGTCGACCAGTCCGACGACACAATGATCGGCGCAGCGATCGATGCGGGCGTCTCCGCCTATGTGGTGGACGGGCTGCGCAAGGATCGCGTGAAGCCGATCCTCGAGCTGGCGGTGCGGCGGTTCACCGCCTTTTCCCGGATGCAGAGCGAGCTGGACGAGGCCCGCACCGCGCTCGCCAATCGCAAGACGATCGACAAGGCCAAGGCGATCCTGATGGCTCAACGCGGACTGAACGAAGCCGATGCCTATGCGCTGCTGCGCTCAACCGCGATGAACCAGGGCCGCCGGCTGGTCGACGTCGCCGAGGCGCTGATCACCGCCAGCAGCCTGCTGGGCGGAGGTGCGGCATGACGCCCGTTCGCGCTGCCTTCCTGCCGCTCACCGACAGCGCGGTGCTGGTCGCCGCGCGCGAAAAGGGGTTCGCCGAGGCGCAGGGGATCGATCTCGAACTCGTAAGGACGACCAGCTGGGCGACCCTGCGCGACCGGCTCGTCTATGGCCAGGTGCAGGCGGCGCAGATGCTGGCCCCGCTGGCCGTGGCAGTGACGCTCGGGCTCAGCCAGCAGCCCGCGGCGCTGTCGGCGCCGTTCAAGCTCAACAGCAACGGGAACATGCTGGTGATGTCCGGCGAGTTCGCGGCCGCGCTGGAGCAGGACTTGCCGGCGCGACTCGCCGATCCGCTGGGCACAGGGCATGATTTCGCCGCGGCGATCGGGCTGTTCAGGCGCAAGCCGATCATCGGCATCGTCCACCGTTTCTCCGGCCACGCGCTGATGCTGCGCTATTGGCTGGGCAGCGTCGGCATCGATCCCGAGCGCGATGTGGTGCTGCGGGTGCTGCCGCCCTCGCTCACCGTCGAGGCGATGCGGCTGGGCGAGATCGACGGGTTCATCGCCGGCGATCCTTGGCCGGCGGCGGCGATCGCGCAAGGCTTGGCCGAGGCCGTGGCGATCGGCGCGCGGATCTGGCAACGCGGCGTGGAGAAGGTGCTGGCGCTGCGCACCGACTGGATGGAGGCGCACGCCGAGACGGTCGACCGGCTGCTCGTGGCGCTGGCGGCAGCGGCGCGCTGGTGCGACGATCCCGCGAACCGTGGCGAGCTGGCGGCGCTGCTCGCCCGCGACGCCTATGTCGGCGAACCGGCCGAGCTGATCGAGGCGGGGCTGGCGGGGCAGGTGATCCCGCGCGCGGATGCGCCGCCGGTCGCGCAGGCGGACTTCCTCCTGTTCCACCGCGAGGCGACGGCCTTCCCCTGGCGCAGCCAGGCGTTGTGGATCTATTCGCAGCTCGTCCGCTGGCATCAGGCGGAGCCCAGCGCCGAAGCCGAGGTGGCGGCCGGCGCGGTGTTCCGGCCCGACATCTACCGCCGCGCGCTGGGCGCGAGCGGCGAAGCGATGCCGGGGGCGAGCATGAAGCTGGAAGGCGCGGTGACGTCGCCGATCGGCGTCGGCGCGCATCGCGGGGCGCTGACGCTTGGGCCCGACCGCTTTTTCGACGGCCGCGTGTTCGATCCGGAGCGGCTGAACGAGTATCTGGCGGGGTTCTCCGGAACACGCTGAACAGCTTAGCCCCTCCTCGTTGGAGGAGAGGCTCTTTAGCAGCCTCGCGCGTGAAACTTCGCACTTGCAGCACGCCGCAATCCGCGCGATGATCCCGGAGTCGCGCAAGGATGCGCGCCCATCGGGAGGGCACCCCAACGCCGGGGACTGCCTCCCCCTCTGAACGCAGCAAAGCCGCTGACCGGATTTCGCTTCCATGCGAACGTCCGGCGAGCGGCTTTTTTCTTGTCCTTTTCAGATCGGCATTGGGGAAGTCATCATGGCAACGGCATTTCTGGATCGAAGCGTGGGTAAACGGGCCATCAAGGCAAGCGACGGCAGCTTCTGGCGCAGCGGGCATTGGCCGACTCTGATCGCCGCGTTCCTCTATTTCGACTTCGCCTTCATGGTGTGGGTGCTGCTCGGGCCGCTCGCGCCCGACATCGCCAAGACGCTGCATCTCACCGCCGCGCAGAAAGGTCTGATGGTAGCGACGCCGACGCTTGCCGGCGCCTTCCTCCGGGTCGTCAACGGCCTGCTGGTGGACCGGATCGGGCCGAAGCGCTCGGGTGCGATCAGCCAGATCATCGTCATCGGTGGGCTGCTCTCGGCGTACCTGCTGGGCGTGAACAGCTTCGGCGGCACGCTCGCGCTGGGCGTCATCCTGGGCTTTGCCGGCGCGAGCTTCGCGATCGCGCTCCCGCTCGCCAGCCGCTGGTACCCCGCCGAGCATCAGGGCAAGGCGATGGGGCTGGCGGGCATGGGCAATTCGGGTACCGTGCTCGCCGCACTGTTCGCGCCCGCGCTCGCCAAGCTGTTCGGCTGGAATGCGGTGCTGGGGCTGGCCTGCATCCCGCTCGCCATCGTCTTCCTGCTCTACCTGGCGATGGCCAAGGACGCACCCAACGCACCCGCGCCGAAGACGCTGGTCGAATATCTCCACCCGTTGAAGTCGGCGGACGCCTGGTGGCTGATGGGCTTCTACGCCGTCACCTTCGGCGGGTTCGTCGGGCTGGCGGCATCGCTGCCGATCTATTTCACCGACCAGTTCAAGCTGAGCACGATCGTCGCGGGCTATTGCACCGCGGCCTGCGTGTTCGCCGGGTCGCTGGTGCGGCCGCTGGGCGGCGCGCTGGCGGACAGGATCGGCGGCGTGAAGGCGCTGACGGGCGTGTTCCTGGTTGCCGCCGCCGCGCTGGCGGGGGTGAGCGTCGCGCCCACGCTGCCGATGGCGCTCGGCTGCTTCGTCGTCGCGATGCTGGCGCTGGGCACCGGCAACGGATCGGTGTTCCAGCTGGTGCCGCAGCGCTTCCAGGCGGAGATCGGCGTGATGACCGGGCTGGTCGGCATGGCCGGGGGCATCGGCGGCTTCTACCTCGCTTCCTCGCTGGGCCTCGCCAAGCAGCTGGCGGGCAGCTTTGCGCCGGGCTTCCTGATCTTTGCCGGGCTGGCGCTGCTGGCACTGCTGGGCCTGATGCTGGTCAAGGCCTCGTGGCGGGCCCGCTGGACCAGCGGCGCGCGAATCTGATCGGAGAGGAGGGCGGCGCGGTACCAGCCGCGCCGCTCGGTTTCGGGGGAACTTTCATGCGAACCATCTTCTACACGGCGGCCGCGCTGGCTGCCGCCGGGCCCGCTTGCGCGCAAGACATCGCGGTGAAGCCACTGATCGAGGCGCGCTCGCGCTACGAGCATGTCGACCAGGACGGGCTCGACCCGTCGGCCGATGCCTGGACGTTGCGCGTGCGCGCCGGTGCCGAACTCAGCCAGGGCCCCTGGGCGGCGCTGGGCGAGGCGCAGGGCAATCTCGCGCTGGTCGGCGACTATCATGACGGGCTGCACGGGGCCGCGACCCGGCCGCTGGTCGCCGATCCGCAGGACGTCGCGATCTACCGCGCGCAGCTGCAATATCGCACCAAGCCGCTGACGGTGACCGCGGGACGCCAGCGCATCGCGCTCGATGACGAGCGCTTCGTCGGCAATGTCGCCTTTCGCAACAACGCTCAGACCTTCGACGCGGTGCGCGCGGAGCTGGCGCCGCTGAAGGGCGTGAAGCTCGACCTCACCTATGCCTGGGACGTGCGGACCATCTGGGGCACCGACGGGCGCGGCGCGCGCCAGCGGGGCGTGGGCGGTGACAATGTGTTCGCCAATCTCTCGGCGGCAACGCCGATCGGCACGCTGACCGGCTTTGCCTATCTGGTCGACCAGGACGAGGCGGAGGTGCAGGGCTATCGCCTCGCCAGCCAGACCTATGGCGCGCGGTTGGCGGGCAGCCGCGCGCTGGGGCCGAAGGTGAAGCTGGGTTACCAGCTCAGTTGGGCGACCCAGTCGGACTATCACCGCAACCCCAACCGCTACACCGCAGACTATTGGCTGGTGGACGCCACGCTGGACGTGCGCGGCTGGAAGCTGAACACCGGCTATGAGGTGCTGGGCGCAGATAAGGGCGCTGCGCTCACCAGCTTCCAGACGCCGCTCGGCACCAACTTCAAGTTCCAGGGCTGGGCCGACAAGTTCCTGACCACCCCGGCCAATGGCGTGCGCGACCTCTATGCCGGCAGCGGCTATGGCTGGAAGAAGCTGGGCAGGGTGGACGCGCTGACGCTGCAGGCGACCTGGCACCGCTTCGAGAGCGACCGGCTGGGCCAGCATTATGGCGACGAGATCGACCTGCTCGCGACGGTGAAGGTGAAGAAGACGCTGCTGTCGGCGCGCTATGCTTGGTATGACGCCGATCGCCTGGCTACGGATACCAGAAAGTTCTGGCTGCAGCTGGATTGGACCTATTGAGCGGAATCGCTTGAGCGGTTCCGCGAATCGGTTTATGTTGCAACGCGAAGGACAAGGCTGTCCTTCGCACATAGCCACGTCCGCCCGAAGATGGGCAAACGTGGTCCTGTTGATGGCAAAGCCGCCATCCAGCGCTCGGTTCGCAAGATCCGGGCGCCGGATGGCGGCTTTTTTCGTTTTGGAGCGAAGCGGATGGAGTTTCTCGACCCCGGCACGACCCTGGCCGATGACGGCCCCGCACAGGCGACGGCGCCCGCCGAAGCCCGCGAGCATCTCGTCGTCATCGGCAACGGCATGGCCGGATGCCGCGCGGTGGAGGAACTGCTGGCACGCGACGGCACGCGCTTTCGCGTCACCATCTTCGGCGCCGAGCCGCATGTGAACTACAACCGGATCATGCTGTCGCCGGTGCTGGCGGGCGAGAAGACGTTCCAGGAGATCGTGATCAACGATCATGCCTGGTATGCGCAGCACGGCATCGAGCTGGTCGCCGGCGATCCGGTGGTGGCGATCGATCGCGTCGCGCGCACCGTCACCGCGCGTTCGGGCCGCGTCACCGGCTATGACAAGCTGCTGATCGCCACCGGCTCCGATCCGTTCATCATCCCGGTGCCGGGGCACGGGCTGGCCGGCGTGATCAGCTTCCGCGACATGGCCGATGTCGACGCGATGCTCGCGGCGGCGGGCGGGGGCGGCGACGCGGTGGTGATCGGCGGCGGGCTGCTCGGGCTGGAGGCGGCGCACGGCCTCACCCTGCGCGGGATGAAGGTCACCGTGCTCCACCTGATGCCGACTCTGATGGAACGCCAGCTCGACGAGGCGGCCGGCTGGCTGCTCAAGTCGGCGCTGGAGGCGCGCGGGCAGACGATCCTCACCGGCGCGGACACCGCCGCGATCCTCGGCGAGGACAAGGTCGAGGGCGTGCAGCTCAAGGACGGTCGCGTCATTCCGGCCAAGCTGGTGGTGATGGCGGTCGGCATCCGGCCCTCGGTGAAGCTGGCGCGCGAGGCAGGGCTGGCGGTGGGGCGCGGCATCCAGGTCGACGACCATATGGTGACCAGCGATGCCGACGTGCTCGCGGTGGGCGAGTGCGTCGAGCATGACGGCCAATGCTATGGGCTGGTGGCGCCCTTGTGGGACATGTGCCGCAGCCTCGCCGACGGGTTGGTCGCGCGCGCCAATCCCTATCGCGGCTCGGTCACCTCGACCAAGCTGAAGGTCGCCGGGCTCGACGTGTTCTCGGCGGGCGACTTCTCCGGCGGCGAAGGCTGCGAGGACATCGTCCTGCGCGACGCGGCGCGCGGCATCTACAAGCGCGTGGTGCTGAAGGACGATCGCATCATCGGCGCGGTGCTGTTCGGCGACACGGGCGACGGCGGCTGGTATTTCGATCTGCTCAAGAAGGGCGAGGACGTTGCCCCCATCCGCGACGTGCTGATCTACGGCCAGGCCTTCGCCTCGGGAGGGGGGCTGGCGGACCCTAAGGCGGCCGTTGCGGCGCTCTCGGACGATGCCGAGATCTGCGGCTGCAACGGCGTTTCCAAGGGGCAGGTGGTCGCGACGATCGCCGGCGGCGCGTGCAGCCTCGATGCGGTGCGGGCCGGGTGCAAGGCCTCGGCGAGCTGCGGATCGTGCACCGGCGTCGTCGAGCAGTTGCTCGCGCTGACGCTGGGCGAGGACGGCGTCCAGGCCGGCCCGAAGACGATGTGCAAATGCACCAGCTACGGCCATGACGAGGTGCGCCGTGCGATCGTCGAGCAGGGCATGCGCGCCATTCCCGAAGTGATGCAGACGCTGCACTGGTCGACGCCGGACGGCTGTTCCTCGTGCCGCCCGGCGCTCAACTATTATCTGCTCTGCGCGCTTCCGGGCGAATATGTCGACGACCAGCAGAGCCGCTATGTCAACGAGCGGCTCCATGCCAACATCCAGAAGGACGGCACCTATTCGGTGGTGCCGCGGATGTGGGGCGGGGTGACCACGCCCGCCGAGTTGCGCGCGATCGCGGATGTGGTGGAGAAGTACAACGCGCCGATGGTCAAGGTCACCGGCGGCCAGCGGCTCGACATCTTCGGCATCCGCAAGGAGGACCTGCCCTCCGTCTGGGCGGATCTGAACGCGGCGGGGATGGTCTCGGGGCACGCCTATGCCAAGGCGCTGCGGACGGTGAAGACGTGCGTCGGCTCCGAATGGTGCCGCTTCGGCACCCAGGATTCGACCGGGCTCGGCATCAAGCTGGAGCGGGGCTTCTGGGGCAGCTGGATGCCGCACAAGTTCAAGATGGCGGTCTCCGGCTGCCCGCGGAACTGCGCCGAGGCGACAATCAAGGATTTCGGCGTGGTGTGCGTCGACTCGGGCTACGAACTGCATGTCGGCGGCAATGGCGGCATCCATGTCCGCGCCACCGACCTGCTGGTAAAGGTGGCGACGGAGGAGGAGGCGATGCACTTCGCCGCCGCCTTCGTGCAGCTCTATCGCGAGGAAGCGCGCTATCTGGAGCGGACCGCGCCGTGGATCGAGCGCATCGGGCTCGGCTATGTGAAGGCCCGCGTCGTCGAAGACGAAGTAGGTCGCGACGCCCTCGCCGCGCGCTTCTGGCACTCGCAATCCTTCAGCCAGGACGACCCCTGGGCCGATCGCGTCGCCGGCGCCGATGCCGGTCTCCACCAGCCCCTGCTCGCCGCCGCGGAGTGATGCCCATGACCGACTGGATCGATATCGGCACGCTCGCCGACCTGCCGCTGCGGGGCAGCCGCACGCTCACGCTGGGCGGGGAGCCGGTCGCGGTGTTCCGCACCCATGACGACCAGGTCTTTGCGCTGGTAGACCGTTGTCCGCACAAGGGCGGACCGCTGAGCGCCGGGATCGTCCACGGACACGCGGTGGCGTGTCCGCTCCACAATATGCGCATTTCGCTCGCGACGGGGGCTGCCCTGGGAGAGGATGCCGGCTGCACGCCGGTGGTGCCGGTGCGGGTGGAGGGCGAGCGCATCCTGCTCGCGATGCCGGTGCGGGCGGCGGCGTGAGCGAGGCCGTCCGCACCACCTGCGCCTATTGCGGGGTCGGCTGCGGCATCCGCGCGACCGTCACCGACGCGCGCGCCGTCCGCATCGAGGGCGATCCGGAGCACCCCGCAAATCACGGCAGGCTCTGCTCCAAGGGCACGCATCTCGGAGAAACGGTCGGTCTGGAGAGGCGCCTGCTCCACCCAATGATCGGCGATCGCCGTGCGAGCTGGGACAAGGCGCTCGACCTCGTCGCCCGCCGCTTCCGAGAGGCGATTGCCGAGCATGGGCCGGACAGCGTCGCCTTCTACGTCTCCGGCCAACTGCTGACCGAGGATTATTACGTCGCCAACAAGCTGATGAAGGGCTTCATCGGATCGGCGAACATCGACACCAACTCGCGGCTGTGCATGTCCAGCGCGGTCGCCGGGCACATGCGCGCGTTCGGCGAGGATGTGGTGTCGGGCAGCTATGCCGACCTCGATGCTGCCGACCTGATCGTGCTGGTGGGGTCGAACACCGCCTGGTGCCATCCGGTCGTCTACCAACGGATCATGGCGGCCCGTGCCGAGCGCGGCACCAAGCTGGTGGTGGTCGATCCGCGGCGTACCGAAACCGCCGAAGAGGCCGATCTGCATCTGCCGCTGCGCCCCGGCAGCGACGTCGCGCTGTTCAACGGCCTGCTCGCGCACTGCCGCGCCGAAGGACTGGCCGATGCCGTGAACCTCGACGCGCCCGAGGGTTTCTGGGAAGCCCTGGGGGACGGGCACGATCTGTGGACCACTGCCCAGACCTGCGATCTCGCGCCGGCCGATCTCCAGCGCTTCTACCAGCTCTTTGCCGCGCATCCGTGCACCGTGACGCTGTTCAGCCAGGGCATCAACCAGTCGATCCGCGGCACCGATCAGGTGAACGCGATCCTCAATCTGCACCTCGCCACCGGCCGGATCGGCACGCCCGGTGCGGCGCCCTTCTCGATCACCGGCCAGCCCAACGCGATGGGCGGGCGCGAGGTGGGCGGGCTCGCCTCGACGCTGGCCGCCCATCGCGGCTTCGGCGATCAGGACATTGCCGAGGTCGGCCGCTTCTGGGCCGCCGAGCGCATGGCGACCAAGCCGGGCCTCAAGGCCGTCGACCTGTTCCGCGCGGTGGGCGAGGGGCGGATCAAGGCGCTGTGGATCATGGCGACCAACCCTGCCGTCTCGATGCCCGATGCCGGGCGGGTGCGGGAGGCGCTGGCCGCGTGCCCGTTCGTCGTCGTGTCGGACGTCGTCGCCGAGACCGACACCAGCGTGCACGCCCATGTCCGCCTGCCCGCAGCCGCCTGGGGAGAGAAGGACGGCACCGTCACCAATTCCGAGCGCACGATCAGCCGTCAGCGCGCCTTTCTGCCGCTGCCCGGGGAGGCCAAGCCCGACTGGTGGATCGTCACCCAGGTCGCCCGGCGCATGGGGTTACGCACCGCCTTCGCTTATGATCGCCCGGCCGAGATCTGGCGCGAGCATGCCCGCCTGACCGCCTATCGCAACCAGGGCGCTCGCATGCTGGACCTCACGGCCAGGGCCGCAATCGGCAATGAAGCCTATGACGTGATGGCGCCCTTCTCGTGGAACCCGCAGCCCTTCGCCGACCGGCGGTACCCGACCGACAATGGTCGCGCCCGGTTGGTATCGGTTGCGCAGCGCCCGCTCGATGCGCCGCTGCGCAACTGGCCGATGACGCTCAACACGGGCCGCTATCGCGACCAATGGCACACGATGACGCGCACCGGCCTTTCGCCGAAGCTCGCCCGGCACCGCGAGGAGCCGCTGGTCGAAATCCACCCGGAAGACGCCGCTGCGCTTGGCATCGTCGACGGTGCGCTCGCGCGGGTGACGACGCCGCAGGGCGAAAGTCTGTTTCGCGCGGCCCACCATCCCGGCCAGCGCCGCGGCGAGCTGTTCACGCCGATCCATTGGACCGATCAGCAGGCGCGCGGCGGTCGCACGGGAGTGCTTGCGCGCGATCTCGCCGATCCGCATTCGGGCCAGCCGGGCTTCAAGCTCTCGCCTGCTCGGATCTCGCCGGTCGTGGTCGACTGGCGGGGCTTCCTGATCGTGCACGGGGACGCACCGGCCCCGGACTGCCTGTGGGCGACGCGCGTGACGGTACCCGGCGGCGTGCTCTACGAGCTGGCCGGGACCGGCGAGCCCGCAGCGCTCGATCGGGGGCTGCCTCGCGGAGAGCGGATCGAGGCGAGCGATCCTGCGCGCGGCACGCTCCGCGTGGGCGTCCTGCGCGACGGCCTGCTTGCCGCGGTGCTGTTCGTCACCCGCCACGGGGAATTGCCGAGCCGCGATTGGCTGATCGGCCAGCTTCACCAGCCACAGGGCCCACAGGTGCTCGCCGGCCGCGCGCCCGGGCGCAGGAGCGACCGCGGGCCCGTACTCTGCGCCTGTTTCGACATCGGTCTGCACAGCATCATCGCCGCGATCCGCGATCAGCAGTTGCAGGACGTCGCTGCGATCGGGGCGGCCCTGGGGGCGGGCACCAATTGCGGATCGTGCCGCCCGGCGCTTGCCCGCATTCTCAACGACATGGCCAAGGAGGTCGCGCATGGCTGACGAATTCCCCGCCGGCAGCGTCTGGCTGGTTGGTGCCGGCCCCGGCGATCCCGACCTGCTCACCCGCAAGGCCGAACGGCTGCTGCGTACCGCGACGATCGTCTTCTACGATGCGCTGGTCGGCGACGGCGTCCTGGCGCTGATCCCCGCATCGGTGCGGCAGGTGCCGGTGGGCAAGCGCGCCGGCCGGCATTCCAAGGAGCAGGGGACGATCAACGACCTGCTCGTCGCCGCAGCGCTGGCGGGCGAGCGGGTGGTGCGGCTGAAGGGCGGCGATCCCTCGATCTTCGGCCGATCGATGGAGGAGTGCTCGGCGCTCGTCCATGCCGGGGTGCAGGTGCGGATCTGCCCGGGCATCACAGCCGCCAGTGCTGCGGCGGCTTCCGCCGGCGTTTCGCTCTCGCTGCGGGGGCTCGCGCGGCGGGTGCAGTTCGCCACTGCGCACAAGCGCGGCGACGCGCCCCTCGATCTGGACTGGGCGGCGCTGGCCGATCCTTACTGCACCACCGTCTTCTACATGGGCCGCAGCGCAGCGGCGGAAATCAGCCGGAACCTTCAGGCCGCGGGGCTATCCGGCGCGACCTCGGTGCTGCTCGCCTGCGATGTCAGCCTCAGCAGCGAGCGGTTGCTGCATACCCGGCTCGATCTTCTGCATATCGCCGTCGCCGGTTTTTCCAACGATCAGCCTACCCTCATCCTGGTGGGCGAGGCGATTGCGGTGGCGAACAGCGCGCAAATGGGCAGCTCCGGATCCAATGGAACCAGTGACGCTATGAGCGCAATTCGGGCTGTGACGGCCTGACCGATGTCGGCTCGCGGTCGAAGCTGCCGTGCGACCGGAGCCCAGGGATGTGGGGCTCTCGTTGACGCCCGTCCAACGGTCGAGCGCCCGGGAGATAAACGCGGGCGATCTCCCGAAGCCGGTCAGGCGCTATATTTTTCTGACAGCACCTCTCCTCGAACTGCCGCATCTCGCGACGTCCCGATGGCCTTCAAGGAAGAGGATTAGCGCGACATCGAATACGGCCGGCCCGCCGCGGGCACCACCGTCCGGTTGGGCGTCGCCTGCATCGCGAAGCGCAGTTCGCCGCCGCGCATCAGCTCCTCGTGCGTCACAAATTGCCGGTCGAGCTTGCGGCCGTTCAGCGTCACGTTGCCGACATAGCGGTTCGCCTCCGACAGCCCCGGCGCGCTCACCGTGAAGCGCTTGCCGTTGGGGAGCGTCAGCGTGGCGCGCTCGAGGAACGGCCGGCCGAGCACATATTGGTTGGAGCCCGGCGCGACCGGGTAGAAGCCCAGCATCGTGAACACCAGCCAGGCCGACATCTGGCCGAGATCGTCATTGCCCGCGAGGCCGTCCGTCGTCGGCTTGTACTGGCTGTCGACGATCTGCTTCAGCCGCTCCTGCGTCCGCCAGGGCTGGCCGGCATAGCTGTACAGATAGGCGACATGGTGGCTGGGCTCGTTGCCGTGGATGTATTGGCCGATCAGCCCGGCGATGTCCTCGGCATGGCTGTAGTCGAGCTTGGAATTGTCGAAATCGAACATCGCGTCGAGCTTGCGGACCACCGCCGCGTCGCCGCCCATCAGGCGAAACAGCCCGGCCTGGTCCTGCGGCACGAACCACGAATATTGCCAGGCATTGCCCTCGGTATAGTCCGAGCCATAGTTGATCGCGGTGGGATCGAAGGGCGTGCGGTACGCGCCGTCGCTCTTGCGGGCGCGCAGGAAGCCGGTCTTCACGTCGAAGCTGTTGCGCCAGTTGGCCGCGCGCTTGTCGAACGTCGCGGCGAGGTCGTAGCGGCCCAGCGCGCGCGCCATGCGGGCGATGGTCCAGTCGTCATAGGCATATTCGACGGTCTTGGAGGCGGCTTCCGGCTCCTTGTCGATAGGGACGTAGCCAAGCTTCTGGTACCAGTCGAGCCCGCCATAGGGGCCGTAGGTGGCGCTGGCGACCATCGCGTCGAGCGCCGCCTTGCCGTCGAACCCGCGCAGGCCCTTGAGATAGGCGTCGGCGATCACCGGCACGGCGTGATAGCCGATCATCGTCCAGGTCTCGCGGCCCTGGAACTGCCAGACCGGCAGGATGCCGAACGGGCTTTCCTGCTGGCTGGCGATCAGCGACTGGATGATGTCGCGGTTGCGCGCCTCAGGCTGGACGAGCAGCAGCAGCGGATGCTCGGCGCGGAAGGTATCCCAGAGCGAGAAGGTCGAATGGAAGGTGAAGCCCTCGGCCTGGTGGACCTGGTCGTCGGGCCCGCGATAGCGGCCGTCGGCGTCGGAGAAGACGCTGGGCGCCATCAGCGTGTGGTAGAAGGCCGAGTAGAAGTTGCGCAGCGCGGTGTCGCTGCCCTGCGCCTCGATCGCGCCCAGTGCCTGCTTCCACGCGGCGGTGGTGCGGGCGTGGACGGCATCGAAGTCGCCGGCCTCGCTGGCGAGGTTGGCGAGCGCGGCATCCTCGTCGACGCTGGACAGCGCGACGCGCAGTTCGAGCGGGCGGTCGAGCATCCCGAAATCGAGACGCGCGACGATCGCGCGGCCCTGCAGCTGGGCGACGCCGTCATCGCCGCGGCCCGGCCCCTGGAAGCCGCGATAGGGCACCTTGCCCTCGGTGTCGACGAAGGCGTGGGTCTTCAGCGGTGCGGAGGGCCGGATCGCGAAGAACAGCTTGCGCGCCGGCGCCCAGCCGCGGGTCTCGCGCGCGCCGGTGATCGTGCCGTCGGGGCGCACCCGTACCGACGACCAGAGGATCTTGCCCGGATAATTGTACAGCGAGCTGCGCAGGTCGAGCACGAGATGCGCCGCCTTGCCGGCCGGGAAGGCATAGCGCTCCACCGCGACGCGGGTGCCCGCGGTCATCTCGGCACGCACGCCCTGGTCCTGCAGCGTCACCGCATAATAGCCCGGCCGCGCCACTTCGTCGGCATGGGTGAAGCGCGAGCGATAGCCCGAGCCCGGCTTCTTGGGGTCGCCCGGCTCCAGCGGCACCGTGTCACCGGCCACCGGCGCGATCAGGAAGTCGCCGAGATCGGAATGGCCGGCGCCCGAGAAGTGGGTCAGCGAAAAGCCCTGGATCGTGGGGTCACCGTGCCGATAGCCCGCGGCGTGGCCATAGCATTCGCGGATCGCGCAGCCGGTATCGGTATCGGGGCTCAGCTGCACCATGCCGAAGGGCGCGACGGCACCGGGGAAGGTGTGGCCCTCGCCGCCGGTGCCAACCAGCGGATCGGCATGCTCATAGCCGGTCTGGGCGGCGAGCGGTGCCGCGAGAAGCGACGTGGCGGCGAGTGCGAGCGCGACGCGCTGAAATGTCCCCTGCATTGCCAAGGCTTAACCGAGCAACGCTCAGGACGGAAGCCCGCCCGCGATCACTCTGCGGCGAGCGGCAGCATCGGCATTTCGCGGCTGGGTGCGGCGACCACGCGGTTCCGCCCGTCCCCCTTGGCCTGGTACAGTGCGGCATCGGCCAGCCCAAGCAGATCGGCGACGGAGCGGGTGCTTTCGGGCATCGATGCGACGCCGAACGAGGCGGAGATCTTGGCGTCGTGGGTGGTCGACAGCGCCTCGATACGCTCGCGCAGGATCTCGGCCTTGGCGCTCGCTTCCGCTATCCCGCATTCGGGCAGGATGACCAGCAACTCCTCGCCGCCATAGCGGCAGGCGACGTCCGAGGTGCGCAGCGCGCTCATGATGGTGCTGGCGGTTTCGCGGAGCACCGCATCGCCGACGGCGTGGCCGAATTCGTCGTTGAGCTTCTTGAAATGGTCCAGGTCGATCATGATCACCGATAAGGGGGTGCCGCTGCGCTCGGTAAGGCCCGCATAGCGGCTGAGCGCGTCTTCCATGTAGCGGCGGTTGTACAGCCCGGTCAGCGGATCGCGCAGCGCCTGGGTGCGCAGCTTCTCGCGCAGCGCGATGTTCGATACCGCCAGCGACATGGCATCGGCGATCACCGCGGCCAGCGGCTGGATACGCTTGAGCTCGGCCACCGGATCGTCGCGGCCGGTGGCGATCTTCAACAGGCCCTGGATCTCGCCATGCGCCGCCATGGGCAGTTCGAGCACCGAGATGCCGGAAAGATGGTGCTCGCAGCGCAGTGCGCCCCGCGTATCGGCGTTCAGGTGCCATTTTCCGCGCTTCAGCGCCCAGCATTGTGCAGGCGTGAGCATCGGGCGCAGAGCCTCGTCCATCGGCCAGTGCCACGCGCCCGAGAGCTCTAGGCGATCGCGCGAATTGTTGAACACGTACAGCGCCGCGCCGAAGCCATCGAGCAGCGAGGAAATCGTCGCTTCCAGCACCGCATTGGCGTCCGGATAGCCGTTGGCGCTCTGCAGCATCTCCGTCATGCGGAACAGATGATTGATCTGCTTGCGCTCGGCATGGGCGCGATCCGCCTCCTCGCGGCGCGACCGCAGCGCCGCCTGAACGCGGGGTGCGCCCGTCACCAGGGCGATCAGCGCCAGGATGCAGCCGCCGATCCCGACGACGTGCAGGATCAATCGGATATCGCCCTGCGGCAGAAACGGATGGAGCAGATAGGCGAGCAGGACGGGGAGGAGCGCGAGGATGATAAACCGCGAGCGCCGCAGCATCTGCTGCTCCAATGGGTCAGGGGTCCCGGAAGGAAGGAAAATCTTCACGCGTCGTCATCCGAAATGCTGCCTGGGCCAACGTCGCCCTGGTCCATTATAGATGCGCAGCGGTGAAGATCCCGTTCCCCGGCTGCCCGCGTTTCAGCTTCGCATCGACCCCGTATCGACGAAGCGCTGGTGCCAGGCGAGCGCCTCGCCGGGCAGCATCGGCGTCTGCTTGCCATAGCTGCCGGCCAGCGCGCGCTCGTAATAGTCGCGCAGCATCGGCCTGTAGCTGGGATGGGCGCAGCGTTCGATCACCTGCTCGGCACGCTTGCGCGGCGCGAGCCCGCGCAGATCGGCCAGGCCCTGCTCGGTCACCACGATCTGCACGTCCTGCGCGATGTGATCGACATGGCTGACGTGCGGCACGATCGCGGAGATCGCCCCGCCCTTGGCGGTGGAAGGCGACATGAAGATCGAGATATAGGCGTTGCGCGCAAAGTCGCCCGATCCGCCGATGCCGTTCTGGATGCGCGAGCCCATGATATGGGTGGAATTGACGTTGCCGTACAGGTCGGCCTCGATCATCCCGTTCATTGCCAGGCAGCCTAGGCGGCGAACCACTTCGGGGTGGTTGCTGATCTCCTGCGAGCGCAGCAGGATCCGGTCGCGGAACGTATCGAGATCCTTGTTCAGCCGCTCGGCGGCGTTCGGGCTCAGCGAGAAGGCGGTGCAGCTCGCCATGCGCAACTTCCCCGCCGCCAGCAGGTCGAGCATGCCGTCCTGCAGCACTTCGGTATAGGCGGTGAGGTTTTCGAACGGCGCGGTCAGCAGCCCGGCGAGCACCGCATTGGCGATGTTGCCCACGCCCGATTGCAGCGGCAGCAGCGACGGCGGCAACCGGCCCTTGCCGACTTCATGGCGGAAGAATTCGATCAGGTGCTGCGCGATGGCGAGCGCGCTGGCGTCGGGTGCGGCGAAGGGCAGGTTGCGATCGGGGGCGTTGGTCTCGACCACCGCGATCACCTTGTGCGGATCGCAGCGGAGCGTCGGCTGGCCGATGCGCTGGTCGGGCGCGGTGAGCGGGATGGGCACGCGGTTGGGCGGCAGCGCGGTGCCGTAATAGATGTCGTGCATCCCCTCCAGCGCGGGATTCTGCCAGCTGTTGACCTCGAGGATCACCCGCTTGGCGACATCGAGCCAGGTCTTGTTGTTGCCGACCGAGGAGGACGGGATCAGCGATCCGTCCTCGCGGATGCCGGCGACTTCGATCACCGCGACGTCGAGGGGGCCGAGAAAGCCTTCCCAGGCAAGCGGCGCGACCTGGCTGAGGTGGAGGTCGACATAATCCATCTCGCCGGCGTTGATCTTCTCGCGCGCGATCGGATCGGAATTATAGGGCAGCCGGGCGGAAATGCCGTCGACGCGGGCGAGCGCGCCGTCGAGCTCGGGGCCGGTCGAGGCGCCGGTCCACACCTTCAGCCGCATCGGCTTGCCGGCGGCATGTTCGGCCTCGATCTGCGCGGCGAGCGCGATCGGCACCGCCTTGGGATAGCCGGAGCCGGTGAAGCCGCTCATCCCCACCGTCATGCCGTCGGCAATGAACGAGGCGGCGTGTTCGGCGGTGGTGACCTTTGCGGCCAGTCCGGGATGGGCAATACGCGACATGGATCCTCTCAGAGCTGCATCGTTGGCGGCGATGCAGCCCTACCGAGCCGCGTGCAATTGTTGCAATTACCTACTTGGTACGGGTGGATGCACGCGGCGCATGCGGGACGGCGAGGGCGCGCGCAGCGCGTGACGCTCGGTGACCAGGACCGATCGGCGTCTGCCAAGTGGTTGATCTACGTGAATCGATCGGAACTCCCCCCTTCGGCCGGGGGTTTAGGCGGCCAAGCAGGAGAGAGAATTCCCCATGGCTACCCTCGCGCGCGATTTCGCGCCACGCCTTCGTTCGCAGTTTCTGACCGACAGCTTCCAGCGCGGCCTCGCCCACTGGAATCGGGAGCGGCTGGAGCCCGGCTTCCCGTCCGATGACTGGCAGCGCCTGTTCGAGCGCGATGTTCGCATGGAGCGGCTGCAGGGCGCGTTCCTGGAAGAGTTGCGTGCCGAGGTGATCGACGAGGCCGCCGCGGCGCCGACCGATGGCGACGGCTTCATCGCCTGGTTCGAGGGGCTGAAGGCGACCGGTCCGGGGCAGGGTGATCCGCTCTTCCCGTGGCTCGCCGAGCAGGCCGATCGAGACCAACTCCGATGGTTCTTCGAGCAGGAGGCCGCTGGCGAGGCAGGGTTCGACGACCTGGTCGCGATGACCCAGGTCAAGCTGCCGACCCGGCCCAAGCTCGAACTCGCGCGCAATTACTGGGACGAGATGGGGCATGGCACCGAAAAGGGCATGCACGGCCCGATGCTCGACGCGCTGGTCGAGACGCTGGCGGTGACGCCGGTGATCGAGAACACCGTGTGGGAAAGCCTGTGTCTCGCCAATGCGATGACCGCGATGGCGAGCAGCCGCCGCTATGCCTGGCATTCGGTGGGCGCGCTGGGCGTGATCGAGCTGACCGCCCCGGGCCGCTCGGCGGCGACCGCCGAGGGACTTAAGCGCGTCGGGCTGAGCCCCAAGGAAGCGCGCTACTTCACGCTGCACGCGGTGCTCGACATCAAGCACAGCGAGGACTGGAACCGCGAGGCGATCCGCCCGGCCGTGGAGGAAGATCCCCGGCGCGCAACCGCGATGGCCGAAGGCGCGCTGATCCGTCTGCGCTGCGGTGCGCGCTGCTTCGAGGCCTATCGCGAGCGTCTCTGGGGCTGACGCGGCCGATGGCGGTTGCTAGGCAGGCTCTATGTTTCGCCTAGCCCTTGCCGCCGCGCTGATGCTCGCGCCCGCCGAAACCCCCGTGCCGCTCCATGCTGGCGGGCGGGTGACCGCCGATGGCCGCTTCGGCTGGCCGGGCGTCTATTTCGAAGGGCGGTTCAAGGGAACGGCGGTGACGGTCTCGGTCGAGGCCGGCACCGACCATCTCGCCATCCTGATCGACGGTGTCGAGCGCGCCGTGCTCCAGAAACCGGGCCGCGTCGAGCGCCGCTTCGACGGGCTGGGCGAGGGCGAGCATGTCATCCGCGTCGAGAAGCTCACCGAGACGCAGAGCGGCTATAGCCGCATGCTCGGCATCACCACGAACGGAACGCCGCTGTCGCCGATCGTCCGGGCGCGGCGCGTGGAGTTCATCGGCGACTCGCACAGCGTTGGCTATGGCGACACCTCGGACAGCCGCACCTGCACGCCCGAAGCGGTGCACGACACGACCAACACCGCGCTCGCCTTCGGCCCGTTGCTCGCCAAGAAATGGGGCGCGGACTACCGGGTGATCGCTTTTTCCGGCCGCGGCGTGGTGCGCAACTATGCCGGGGGCAACCCGGGCGAGACGCTGCCGGTGCTCTATCCGCGCGCGATCCCCGGCGAGCCTGCCGCGGCTGCGCGCGACGGCTGGAAGCCGCAGCTGATCGTCCTCAACCTCGGCACCAACGATTTTTCGACCCCGGTGCATGCGGGCGAGGCGTGGAAGGACGAGGCGGCGCTGCGGGCCGACTATCGGGCGAGCTATGTCGCGTTCGTCCGCCGCTTGCAGCAGGCAAATCCGGGTGCACATTTCCTGCTGATGGGCGCCGCCAATTTCATCGCCGATGTCCGCGCGGTGGCCGCGGAGACGAAGGCCAGCGCTGTGGAAGTGCCGACGCTGGCGCTAACCGGCTGCAACTTCCACCCCTCGCTGGCGGATCAACAGCGCATGGCGGACCTGGTCGAGGCCGCGGTGGGCAAGCCGGACTGAACCTCCTTAGCGCTGCGCGTTCTGGCAGCGCTCGGGATGCTTGCGGCACTCCTTCTCGCGCTTGCGCATCTCCCGGCCGCGGTTGCGATCGGCTTCGTCCTGGCTGGTGGTGGCCCAGTCAACTGCCTGGCCGCCGGCGCGGACCGGCAGCGTCACGACCTTGGCGGCGGTCTTCACCACGCATCCCCCCGCCAGCAGCGGCAGCACGAGCAGAACGGGGAGGATGCGCATGGGATAAGCCTTACTTGCCGTTGGTCGTCAGGAAGCTATCCCGAGCCGGCACGCCGATGGAAGGGAAATCGGTGAAGAAGCCGTCGATGCCGGCTTTCAGGAACGCGGTGATCTCTTCGTCGAGCCGGCCATGCGCGGCCGGATCGGTGCCGACCCGATAGGCGGGCATCAGGAAGAAATTCTCGGCGCGGAAGGTCCAGGGATGGAGCTTCAGGCCTGCCGCATGCGCATCGGCGACCAGGGTCGACGGCGTGCCGTCGGTGGCGAGGATCTGGGTCAGCTCGGGACCGATGCCGGCGGCGTATTGCGCGACGGCCTTCAGCCCCTCGGGTGTCGCCATCTCCTTGTAGCTGGCATAGGCGTGATCGGCCGGGCCTTCGCTGCCGGCCATCAGCTGGATCAGCGGCACCTTGGTCATCGTGTGGAGCTGCTTGAGGTTGTTCACCTCGAACGACTGGATGAACACCGGCGCGTCGGCGCGGTCCCAGCCGGCGGCCTTGAGCTTGGCGACGAGGCGCGCCTCCAGCGGCAGGCCGATCGAGGCGAAATAGCTCGGATGCTTGGTCTCCGGATAGATGCCGATCACCCGATGCAGCCGTGCAGACTCCTTCTTGGCGAGCGCGATGATCTCGTCGAGCGTCGGGATCGTCGCCTGGCCGTCATAGGCGGTGTTTCCCGGACGGAGCTTGGGGAGGCGTTCCTTGGCGCGGAGCGTCTTGAGCTCGGCCAGGGTGAAATCCTCGGTGAACCAGCCGGTGATCGTCTGGCCATCGATCGTCTTGGTGGTCTTGCGGGCCGCGAATTCGGGATGCGCCGCGACGTCGGTCGTGTCGGTGATCGCATTCTCATGCCGCGCGACCAGCTCGCCGTCCTTGGTGGGGACGAGATCCGGCTCGATGAAATCGGCTCCGAGGTCGATCGCGCGCTGATAGGAGAGCAGGGTGTGTTCCGGCCGCTCGCCGCTGGCGCCGCGATGGCCGATCACGATGATGCGGGGCATGGGTTTCTGCATGGGCTTTCCTTGTCCGAAAGCGACGGTGGGCACCAGCAGTGCCATCGCCAACAGCATCCATCTCGTCACGGTCGTCTCCTTCGGCTAGGCGGGTAGAAAGCGGATGTGACGGGAGCGCGACAATTGGCGGATAACGACGGCGTTCTGGCAGCCGCGGAGGCCTGGCGCGGGGCGAAGATGGCGCTGGCGACGGTGGTGACCACCTGGGGCTCCGCCCCGCGTCCGCGCGGCAGCCATCTGCTCGTCCACGAGGACGGGCGGTTCGAAGGCTCGGTCTCGGGCGGGTGCGTCGAGACCGACATCCTGCAGACCGCCGCCGAAGTGATCGCCGGCGCGCCCGCGGTGGTGAAGGACTATGGCGTCGCCGATGCGGCGGCGTGGGAAGTGGGGCTGCCCTGCGGTGGGCAGATTGCGGTGCTGGTGCAGCCGGTCGCCGCGAACGGATTTCCGCCCGAGCTGTTCGACGCGATCCGCCAGGCGCGCGCCGAGGGCCGCCCGATCGAGGTCGGCACCGATCTCGCCACCGGGCAGAGCGCGATTCGAGCGGAGGGGTTCGTCAACCGCTATGATCCGCCACGGCGGCTGCTGATCGTCGGCGCGGTGCAGATCGCGCAGGCGTTGGCCGGGTTGGCGCGCGAGCTGGGCATCGCGACGACGGTGATCGACCCACGTGGGCGCTTCCTCACCGAGGAGCGCTTCCCCGGCGTGACGCTCGACGATCGCTGGCCGGACGAGGCGGTGACGGCGCTCAAGCCCGATCCGGCGACGGCAGTGGTGACGCTGAGCCACGATCCCAAGATCGACGATGCCGCGCTGATCGCGGCGCTGGCGCACCCCACCGGCTATGTCGCGGCGCTCGGCTCCCGGCGCAGCCAGGCGGCGCGGCTGGAACGACTTGGCGCGGCGGGCGTCTCAGCGGAGGATCTCGCGCGGATCGAGGGGCCGGCGGGGCTTTCGATCGGGGCGATCGGTCCGTCCGAGATCGCCCTGTCCATCGCCGCCGCCATGGTAAAGACCTTCCATGCTGACTCCTGAAAAGACCGCCCTCGTCCTGCTCGCCGCGGGCAAGTCCGAGCGCTTCGCCGACGGCGACAAGCTGACCGAGGAATATCTCGGCCACCCGCTGGCCTTCCATGTCGTGACCGCGCTGGAGAACATCCCGTTCCTCGCCCGGATCGCGGTGGTGTCGGACACGACGCTCGATTTCGCCGCGCGCGGGTTCCAGGTGGTGGAGAACCCCGATCCGTCGCAGGGCCAGGCGCGCTCGGTGCGCTACGGCGTGCAGGCGGCGGAGCAGGCGGGCGCGCAAGCCGTGCTGATCGCGCTGGCCGACATGCCGCGCGTCACCATCGCGCATTGCTACCGGCTGTTCGAGGCATCGGACAATGGCGCGACGTTGGTCGCTTCCAGCGACGGCGTCCAGCCGATGCCGCCCGCGCTGATCGGCCGCGATCACTTCGCCGAGCTGTGCAGCCTCGAAGGCGATGCCGGCGCGCGGACGCTGATCCTGCGCGGCCACCATGTCATCACCCGGCCCGAGGAACTGGTCGACATCGACACCCGCGAGGATCTCGAGGAACTGCGCGGGCGCGAGGCGGCCGCGGCTATTCGTGCCGCAAGGCGTCGATCGGATTGAGCGCGGCGGCGCGGCGCGCCGGGAAGAAGCCGAACACGATGCCGATCAGCGCCGAGATCGCGAAGCTGATCAGGTTGATCGACAGGTCGAAGGTGAAGGGCAGGTCGGCCAGCTTGGCCAGGCCCCAGGAGGCGAAGAAGGCGAGGCCGACGCCGATCAGTCCGCCCAGGCACGACAGCGCCACCGCCTCGACCAGGAACTGCAGCAGCACTTCCTTGCCGAGCGCGCCGATCGCGAGCCGGATGCCGATCTGTCGGGTACGCTCGGTGACTGATACCAGCATGATGTTCATGATGCCGATGCCACCGACCAGCAGGCTCACCGCGGCGATGGCGGCGACGAACAGCGTCATCTGCTGCATCTGGTTGCTCACCGTCGAGGCGAATTCGGCGCTGTCGAAGATGTCGAAATTGTCGGGCTGGTCGGGGGTCAGGTGGCGGCGCTCGCGCAGCAGGCCGACGATCGACTGCTTTACCGCTGCGGTATCATAGCCGGGCGCCACCGCGATCTGGATCGCGAGGACATTCTGGTTGCCGACGAAGCGGCGCTGCACCGTCTTGAGCGGCAGCACCACGGTGGAGTTGGGGTCGGTAAAGCCGGCATTGTCGCGCTTCTTGAGCACGCCCACCACCTCGCAGCTGACGGTGCCGAGGCGGAAACGCTCGCCGACCGGATCGTCGTTGGCGAAGAGATTGGCGCGGATCGTGTCGCCGATCACGCAGACCGACTTGCCGGCGCTCTGCTCGGCTTCGGTGAACCGCCGTCCGGCCGCGAACTCGAGATTCTGCGCTGTGAAATAGTCGTTGCTGGTGCCGGTGACGGATGCGTTCCAGTTCTGCGCATTACGCACCGCCAGCGCCGAGGCGGAGGCTTGCGGCGCCACCGCGCTGACCCCGCTCACCTGCTGGCGGATCGCCTGGATGTCGCCATTCTCGAACTGGGGCGGCGCATTGCCGCCACCGCGCCGACCGCCGCTGGGAAAGACAGTCAGCGTGTTGTTGCCGAGCGAGCTGATCGACGCTTGCACCGAGGCCGATACGCCGTTGCCCAGCGTCACCATGGTGATCACCGCCGCGACGCCGATGATGATGCCGAGCGTCGTCAGGAACGAGCGCAGGAGGTGGCGGCGAATTTCACGCAGCGAGAGGAGGAGGGTGGTGAACAGCATCGCCTCAGGCCCCCAAGCCGGCGGGGACTTCGGTCCGTTCGACCAGCCCGTCCTTGAAATGCACGATCGTCCGCGCAAAGCTCGCCATGTCGGGCTCGTGGGTCACCATCAGCACGGTGATCCCCAGCTCGGCATTGAGCCGTTGGAGAAGCTTCATGATCTCGACCGAGCGTTCGCTGTCGAGGTTGCCGGTCGGCTCGTCGGCGAGCAGCACGTCGGGTTTCGTCACGATCGCGCGGGCGATGGCGACGCGCTGCTGCTGGCCGCCGGAGAGCTCCGACGGCGTATGGTCCGCCCAGCGATCGAGCCCGACCTGTTCGAGCGCCGCCATCGCCGCCTCGCGCCGCGCCTTGCGGTGCTCGCCGCGATAGAGCAGCGGCAGCTCGACATTCTCCAGTGCGGTGGTGCGCGCGAGCAGGTTGAATCCCTGGAAGACGAAGCCGAGATAGCGGCGGCGCAGATAGGCGCGCTGGTCGCGGTCGAGCTGCTCGACATGGACGCCCCGGAACCGATAGCTGCCGCCGGTCGGCACATCGAGGCAGCCGAGGATGTTCATCGTCGTCGACTTGCCCGATCCCGATGCCCCCATCACCGCCAGGAACGCGCCGGCATCGATCGTGAGATCGACGCCCTTGAGCGCCTGGAACGCGGTCGGCCCCTCGCCGAACGTCTTGGTGATGCCCTGGAGCTGGATCAGCGGCTCGGCCATGTCAGTTCTGGTCGTCCTTGGCGGGCTTGGCCGCGCCATTGGCCTGGACCCCGACGATCACCTTCATGCCGGGCTTGAGCTGTGTGCTGGTCACCGCCGTGCGGCTGCCGTCGCTGGGGCCGGTGACGACCTCCACCTTCTGCGGCTTGCCATCCTTGCCGACGACATAGATGGTCTGCTTGCTGCCGCGGCCGATCGCCTTTTGCTGCTCCTCGCGACGCGGGCCGAACTGGATCCCGCCGCCGCCGCTTTTGGCACCAGCATCCTGCGGCGTGAATCGCAGCGCGCCGTTGGGGATCAGCAGCGTATTGTCCAGCTTCTCGACGCCGATCGTCGCGGTCGCCGTCATGCCGGGGCGCAGCGTCAGGTCCGGATTGGCGACCGAGAGGATCGCCGCATATGAAACGACCTGGTTGGCGGTGGTGGTGCTGCTGGTCGTCGCACTGGTCGTCGCGGTCGAGGCCGTGAGGTTCGAGCCGAGATCGACGCGGGTGATCTGCGCCGGAAAGGTGCGGCCGGGAAAGGCGTCGACGGTGAAGCTCGCCGGCAGCCCGACCTTGACCGACCCTACATCGGCCTCGTCGATCGCCACCTCCAGCTTCATATGGGTCAGGTCCTGCGCGATCACGAACATGTTGGGCGTGCTGAACTGCGCGGCGACGGTCTGGCCGGCGTCGACCTGGCGGGCGAGCACCACGCCGTTCACGGGCGAGCGGATGATCGAGCGGGTCCGCTGGGTCTGGTTCGACGACAGCGAGGCCTGGGCGGAAATGACATTGGCCTGGGCCGAGCGCAGATTGGCGCGCGCGCGGGCGACGGCGGCACGCGCGGTATCGAGCTCGGTCTTCGCGGGCACCTTGCCGCCAGACAAGCGGTTGACTTCCTCCATGCGGCGGAGCTGCGCGGTCGCCTCGTCCAGCGTCGCCTGGGTCTGCGCGACCGCGGCCTGGTTGGCGGACAGCGTCGCGCGGCTCTGGGTGATCGCGTCGTCGAGCCGGGCGGGGTCGATGATCGCGATCGTCTGCCCCTCGGTCACCCGGTCGTTGACGTCGACCAGCACCTTGAGGACCAGTCCCGAGATTTCGGAGCCCACCGTCACCTGCCGGATCGGCGCGAGCCTACCGGTGGCGGAGACGGTCACCGCCAGCGCGCCCTTCTCGGCGGGCACGGTGATGTAATTGGGCGGCGGCTTGGGCGCGAAGCAGCGCGAGACGAGCAGCCCCAGCACCACCACGACCAGCGCGATGATGATCCAGCGCAGGTTGCGCCGCCACCAGGGGCGCGGCTTGGTGCCCAGAAAGGTGTCGAGGTCCTGCGGGTCACTGGCCATCGGTGGCGCTGCCTGTTCTTGGAGGGAGGGGTGGGATCGGCGCGGCTTCGTCCCAGCCGCCGCCAAGCGCGACATAGAGCTGGATCAGCGCGGTCGCCTGTTCGGACTCGGCCTGGGACAGGCCGTTCTTGGCCGAAAGCAGCGCGCTTTCGGACTGGTTGAGCGTGGTGAAGTCGGTCAAGCCCGAGCGATACTGGAAGCGGGCGAGCAGTGCCTGGTTGGTCGCGGCCTCCAGCGCAGTGCGGAACGCCGCCTCACGCTCGCGGGCGGCCTGGAGCGCGACGATCGCATTCTCGATCTCCTCCATCGCCTGCAGCACGCTGGCCTTGTAGCTGTAGAAGGCGCCGTCCGCCCCGGCGCGGGCCGAGCGGAGCTGGCTGCGCAGCCGGCCCGAATCGAAGATCGTCTGGGCGACATTGGCGAAGGCGCGGCCGGTGATCAGGTCGAGCAGCGAGCGCACCGAGCTGCTGCCCGAGCTGATGCTGCCGCCGAGGCTGAGGCTGGGGTAAAGCTGGGCGCGGGATACGCCGATCTGCGCGGAGGCGGCGGCGAGGTTGCGCTCGGCCGCGCGCACATCGGGCCGCTGGCGCAGCGCATCGGCGGGAATGCCGGCGGCGACGCTGGCGGGGCCGCGCGGGATCGGCTTGGGCGCTGCCATCGCCTCGCGCAACGCGCCGGGCGTCTGGCCGGTCAGCACGCCCAGCCGGGCGACATTGGCGGCATAGCTGCTCTCGAGCTGCGGGATCGAGGCGGCGGTCTGCGATCGCTGCGCGCGCGCCTGTTCGGCATCGAGCGAGGAGACCAGGCCCGCCTGCACCCGCCACTGCGCGATCTGGAGATTCTCGTCCTGGATGGCGAGGCTTTCCCGCGCGTTGGCGAGCTGCGCCTGGGAGAGCCGTGCCTGCACATAGTTGCGCGCGGTTTCGGACTCGACCGACAGCAGCACCGCCGCCCGGTTGAACCCGGCCGCCTCGAAACTGGCCCGAGCGCTGCGGACGCCGCTGCGCACCCCGCCGAACAGATCGGCCTGGTAGCTCGCGTCGAGACCCAGCGAAAAGTTGCTGCTGCCGCCCTGCGAGAAGGAACCGATGGTGCCGTCGGGCAGCTGCGTGGTGATGCTGCCGCCACGCAGCGGCTCGTTGCGCGAATACCCCGCCGAACCGCGCACCGTCGGCAGCAGCGCCGAGCGCGACTGGACCAGCGACTCGCGCGCCTGGCGCAGCCGGATCACCGCCTGGGCAATATCGAGATTGGCGGTCTGCGCCTGGCCGATCAGCTGACCGAGCATCGGATCGTCGAACCTGTCCCACCAGCGCGCCAGATCCTCGCGCGCCTGCTGCTGCGGGTCGACCGAGAAGCGATCTGGCAGATCGATCGGCGCTGGGCTCTGTTGCGGGCGGGCGGAACCGGTGGAGCAGGCTGCAAGCGGCAGTGCCGCACAGAGCAACAGAGCAAGCGCAGGTCGTGCCATAGCGTTTTATATGGCTGATACGGTTTCGTACTTCCACTGAAATATGTTCGCAAAATGTAACGATGTTGCAACGTCGGGTGCCTTGCCTAGCCACCCCTTGCGCTCCTAGATGCCCGCCGACCAGGAGGGGTCTTGATGAGCGAGAATCTGTATCCGGTGCCGGAAAGCTGGGCGAAGACCGCCCGCGTCGATGCCGCAGCGTATGAACGTCTCCACGCCCAGTCGCTGTCCGATCCGGACGGGTTCTGGCTGGAACAGGCCCGGCGGCTCGACTGGATCGTCCCGCCGGCCACTGCCGGCGACTGGTCCTTCGACGAGGCCGATTTCCGCATTCGCTGGTTCGCCGACGGCAAGCTCAACGTCGCCGCCAACTGCCTCGACCGCCATCTCGCGACGCGCGGCGACCAGACTGCGATCCTGTGGGAGCCGGACGATCCCAGGGAAGATCCGCGCCGGATCACCTACCGCGAACTCCACGAACAGGTCTGCCGCTTCGCCAATGTGCTGAAGGCGGAAGGCGTGCGGAAGGGGGACCGGGTCACCGTCTACATGCCGATGATCCCCGAGGCGGCGGTGGCGCTGCTCGCCTGCGCGCGGATCGGCGCGATCCATTCGGTGGTGTTCGGCGGCTTCTCGCCCGAGGCCCTCGCCGGCCGCATCGTCGATTGCGACAGCCGCATCGTCATCACCGCCGACGAGGGCCGGCGCGGCGGCAAGCGCGTGCCGCTCAAGGCCAATGTCGACGCTGCGCAGAAGCATGCGCCCGTGCTCGAAAAGGTCATCGTCGTGCAGGCGACCGGCGGCGACGTCGTGATGCAACCCGGCCGCGACCTCTGGTACCACGAGGCGGCCGCCAAGGTCTCCGCCGACTGCCCAGCCGAGCCGATGGGTGCCGAGGACCCGCTGTTCATCCTCTACACCTCGGGTTCGACCGGCAAGCCCAAGGGCGTGCTCCATTCGAGCGGCGGCTATCTGCTGTGGGCGGCGTACACCCATGAGGTGGTGTTCGACTACCGGCCGGGGCAGGTCTATTGGTGCGCGGCGGACATCGGCTGGGTCACCGGGCACAGCTATATCGTCTACGGCCCGCTGGCCAATGGCGGGATCACGCTGATGTTCGAAGGCGTGCCGACCTGGCCCGATGCCGGCCGCATGTGGCAGGTGGTCGATCGGCACCAGGTCGAGATCCTCTACACCGCGCCCACCGCGCTCCGCGCGCTGATGAAGGAAGGCGACGGCTACGTCACCGCGACCAGCCGGACGTCGCTCAAGCTGCTCGGCTCGGTCGGCGAGCCGATCAACCCGGAGGCGTGGCGCTGGTATCATGACGTGGTGGGCGAGGGGCGCTGCCCGATCGTCGATACCTGGTGGCAGACCGAGACCGGCGGTCACATGATCACCCCGCTGCCGGGCGCCACCGCGCTCAAGCCGGGGTCTGCGTCGATGCCGTTCTTCGGTATCGAGCCGCAGCTGGTCGACGGCGACGGCGCGCTGCTCGAAGGTGCCACCGAGGGCAATCTCGTCATCGCGCGGAGCTGGCCGGGGCAGATGCGCACCGTCTGGGGTGATCACGAGCGTTTCTTCCAGACCTATTTCACCACCTATCGCGGCAAATACTTCACCGGCGACGGATGCCGCCGCGACGGTGATGGCTATTACTGGATCACCGGCCGGGTGGACGACGTGATCAACGTCTCGGGCCACCGCATGGGTACTGCCGAGGTGGAGAGCGCGCTGGTGCTCCACGACAAAGTGGCCGAAGCGGCCGTGGTCGGCATGCCGCACGACATCAAGGGGCAGGGCATCTATGCCTATGTGACGCTCAATGCCGGCGAGGAAGCGAGCGAGGCGCTCCGCAAGGAGCTGCGCGACTGGGTGCGCGGCGAGATCGGCCCGATCGCCACGCCCGACGCGCTCCAGTTCGCCCCCGGCCTGCCCAAGACCCGTTCGGGCAAGATCATGCGCCGCATCCTGCGCAAGATCGCCGAGGGCGATGTGAGTAGCCTGGGCGACACCTCGACGCTGGCCGATCCCGCGGTGGTCGACGATCTGGTCGCCAACCGAGTTGGGTGATCCGGCTCCCCCTCCCGCGCTCCGCGGGAGGGGGAATGCCCATGCGTACAGTTTCGCTTGTAACAAAATTCCATTGCGACGCCCCGCACCCCCCGTTACACTTGCCTAACACACACCGTGGTGGGGAAGCCTAACATCATGAAATTGCGTCGTTCCTTGTTGCTGACCAGCGCCGTTGCGCTGCTCGTCGCGTCGCCTGCGCTCGCCCAGGGCGGCAAGCCCAAATATGGCAGCTTCGGCGTCGACCTGACCGCGCAGCAGGCGGGCGTGAAGCCCGGCGATGACTTCTGGACCTTCGCCAATGGCGGCTGGGCCGCGCGCACCGAGATCGCCGCCGACCGCACCTCGGCCGGTCCGTTCGTCGATCTGGCGCTCGCCGCCGAGAACAATGTCCGCGCGCTGCTCGACGACATGGCCAAGAACCCTGCCGCTTACGGCGCGAGCGGCAAGCAGGTCGGCGATTTCTACGCCAGCTGGATGGACGAGGCCGGCATCGAGGCGCGCGGCACCGCGCCGCTCAAGCCCTATCTCGGCCGCATCGCGGCGGTGCAGGACAAGGGCGCGCTGCAGGTGCTGTTTGCCAGCGTCGGCTATGCCACGCCGGTCGAGGTGGAGATCACCCCCAGCCTCGCCGATCCGACCAAGTATACCGCGGCGGTGGGCCAGGGCGGCCTGGGCATGCCGCGCGACTATTTTCTGAACCAGGGCGCGAAGTTCGATGCGGCGCGCACCGCCTATCGCGCCTATGTGCAGAAGATCCAGGAACTGGCGGGCATCCCCGATGCCAGCGCCAAGGCCGATGCGATCGTCGCGCTCGAGACCGCGATGGCCAAGGTCCAGTGGTCGCCCGAGCAGAGCCGCGACATCGCCAAGCTCAACGACCCGCAGACCATCGCCGGGCTCACCGCCAAGGCGCCCGAGTTCGACTGGGCGCTGATGCTGAAGACTGCCGGGCTGGACAGTTCGCCGCAGATCCTGATGACCCAGAACACCGCGCTGATCGCGCTGGGCAAGATCTTCGCTGCGACGCCCTTGCAGACGTGGAAGGACTATCTCGCCTATCGCTTCGTGAGCGATCACGCGACCTATCTGCCCAAGGCGTTCGACCAGGCGCGGTTCGACTTCTATTCGAAGACGCTGTCCGGCGTGCAGGTACAGCGCGAGCGTTGGAAGCGCGGCGTGCAGATCGTCAACGGCGCGCTCGGCGAGGCGGTGGGCAAGGCCTATGTCGCCAAATATTATCCGCCCGAAGCCGAAAAGCAGATGGCCGAGCTGATCGAGAATCTACGCGATTCCTATCGCGAGCGGATCGAGGCTTCGACCTGGATGGACGACGCGACCCGCAAGGCCGCACTCGCCAAGCTCGCCGCGTTCGAGCCGCGCATCGGCCATCCGGAGAAGTATATCGACTATTCGGCGCTCAAGGTGGAGCGGGGCGATCTGCTCGGCAACGTGATGCGCTCGGGGGAGTTCGAGCATCAATTGGCGCTGTCGCGCTTCCCCAAGCCGGTCGATCGCAGCCTGTGGGCGATGACGCCGCAGACGGTGAACGCCTATTATAACCCGCTGTCGAACCAGATCACCTTCCCGGCGGCGATCCTGCAGCCGCCCTTCTTCGACCCCTATGCCGATCCGGCGGTCAATTACGGCGCAATCGGCGCGGTGATCGGCCATGAGATGGGCCATGGCTTCGACGATCAGGGCAGCATGTTCGGCCCCACCGGCAAGTTCGAGAACTGGTGGACGCCCAAGGCCAAGGAAGACTTCGCCGCACGCACCAAAGCGCTGGCCGGCCAGTACGACACCTATGAGCCGGTGCCGGGCACCAAGATCAACGGCCGGCTGACGCTGGGCGAAAATATCGGCGATCTCGGCGGCGTCGAGGCGGCGTACGGTGCATACCAGAAGTATCAGGCGAAGCACGGCAAGGCGAAGCCGGTCGGCGGGCTGACCGGCGACCAGCGCTTTTTCCTGGCCTATGCCCAGGCCTGGCGGGTGAAGGTGCGCGAGGATGCGCAGCGCCAGCAGCTGCTCACCGATCCGCACTCGCCGGCGACTGCGCGCGTCAACGGCATCGTTCGTAACGTCGATGCCTGGTACAAGGCGTTCGACATCAAGCCGGGCGACAAGCTGTACCTCGCACCGGAGCAGCGCGTGCACATCTGGTAAGCGCACCCCGTATCTTTACGGAAAAGGCCCGGCAGCGATGCCGGGCCTTTTTGCATTCTGCGAGAGAAAACGTTCGCACTTGCAGCGACTGCAACTGTGGCGGAGGGGCTTTGCAGTTGCGGACTCAGCCGACGACAACCAGATGCGGCGCCCGCGCTGCATTGCAGCAAAGCTGTTTCGAGGTAGTCATGTTTTCGCTGATCGCGCTTTATTTCGCCCATCGCCGTATGGCTGCTACGGGCCAGCTGATTCCGGCGAATGTCCGCGCGCTTGCGGCAGCCAACGAGCAGGAAGCGCTGGCCGTTCTGCCGCTCGCGGCCTGACTTCGAGACTCGTTCGCCTACTCCCCCTCGGGCGAACGACAGGGGCGCCGCTGTCCCCCCATTTCCGCGGCGCCCCGTCCCTCTTTCGGTGACGGTGCTTATTTGACGCCGTGCATCCAGCGCTTGAGCGGCCAGCTGAGCAGCAGCAGCAGAAGCCCAAGCCCGATCGCCCATTCCGAGATCAGCGTGAACACGCTGAGATAGGTCTCCAGGCTGACCTTGAGATTGGTCACCTGGCCGCCCACCGTCTCGACGCTGGCGAACTGCGCGATCACGCCCGCGACATATTGCGCGACCGAGATCGACAGGAACCACACGCCCATCATCATGCCGACGATCCGTGCGATCGAAAGCTTGGTGATCATGCTGAGGCCGACCGGCGAGATGCACAGCTCGGCGAAGCTGTGGATGAAGTAGAGCCCGGCGATCCACCAGACCGAGACCTTGAAGCTGCTGTCGGCCCAGTTGGCGCCCCAGACCAGGAACAGGAAGCCGCAGCCGACCGCGACCAGCGCGATGCCGAACTTCACCGGGATGCTCGGCTCCAGCCCGCGCTTGGCGAGGCCCGCCCACAGCATCGACATCAGCGGTGCCAGCAGCACGATGAACAGCGCGTTGAAGCTTTGCGTCTGCCCTGCGGTCATGGTGAACCAGCCGAAGATCGACAGGTTGGTATTGCGATCGGCGAACAGGGTGAGCGAGGAGCCCGCCTGCTCGAACAGCGTCCAGAACACGACGTTGAACACGATCAGCACCATCGCCGCCATCATCATCTGGAACTCGCGGCGATCGCCCGCGAAGAACGACCAGACGAGGATCGCCGGTACGCCGATCAGGAAGGTGCCGAACAGCAGCTTGCCCATCAGCGACAGCGACGCGACATAGCCGAGCAGGCCCGAACCGGCCGGCGCGGGCTCTGCCGCCATCAGGTTGATGTAGAGCAGATAAAAGAGCGGGATGACGCACAGCGCGCCGATATAGATCAGGATCTGCTGGCGGCCGGTGGCGGCCTTGGCGGGCGGTTCGCCGATGCCGTTGAGCTTGCCCCCGTCCAACTGGATCAGCGCCCAGGAGCAGAGCATGCCGATGGCGGCAAGGCCGAAGCCCGCCCACCAGCCGACCGCGACGGCCAGCCATGGGCAGAGCGCCTGCGACAGCATCGAGCCCAGGTTGATGCCCATGTAGAAGATGGTGAAGCCGGCATCCCGCCGGCTGTCGCCGGGGCGGTAGAGCTCGCCCACCATGGTCGAGATATTCGGCTTGAAGAAGCCGTTGCCCACCGACACCATCGACAGCGCGATCAGCATCACCATCACGTAGAAGGGGCTGCGATCGGCTTCGGATTCGAACCCGCCCTTGGCGATGGTGCGCACCGTCTGGCCATTCTCGCTGAGGGTGATCGAGCCGTCGTCATTGCCCTTGATCAGCTGCTTGTGGCCGGCATCGAGCACATAGCGCTGCTCGCCCGCGGCGGTCTTCTCGATTGCGACTTCATAGCGCTGCCCGTCGATCTTGGCATAGGGCGTCGCGGTCTGGCCGCCGAAGCACAGCACGAAATAGCCGATCGACATCAGGATCGCGCCGAACTTCACCGCGCGCTTGGAGCCGAGGAACTGGTCCGCCAGATAGCCGCCGACCAGCGGGGTGAGATAGACCAGGGCGGTGTACCCGCCATAGAGGCCGGTTGCCTCGCGATCACCGAACAGGAAATGCTGGGTGAGGTACAGCGTCAGCAGCGCCCGCATGCCGTAGAAGCCGAAGCGCTCCCACATCTCGGTGGAGAAGAGGCGCGCCAGCTGGCGGGGATGGCCGAACCAGGTCTTTTCGTCGGCGGGGTTTACGTGGGAGATATCCGGTTCTGCCGGGGAATCGGCAGTGGGTGTGTCGACCATGCAGGTTTACGTCCTAAAGGTGGGATCCGGGCGCATGGGCCCGGTGCATGGGCGCGCAGACTAGAGCCTGCATCGCCGCTGTAAAGTCGCCCGGCTTGGCGGGGGCGGGACAGCACCCTAGATGGCGCGCATGACCTTCAACGATCGCGCCACGCCGCTCCGCCTCCTCCAGACCCGCCGATCAGGCAAGCCGCGCGACCTGGTGGCGCCGGGGCCCAGCGACGAGCAGCTCGACCAGATGGCGGCGATCGCTGCGCGGACGCCCGATCACGGCAAGCTCGCCCCTTGGCGCTTCGTGATCGTGCCGGACGACGCGCGGCCTGCGCTGGCGCTGAAGCTGGTCGAGATCCTGCGCGCCGAAAAGCCCGACGCCACCGCACGCGACGAAGAGGCTGCCGCGCAGTTCGCGACGCAGGCACCGGCGCTGGTGGTGGTGCTCTCCGCCCCCGTCCAGCCGCACAAGGTGCCGCTGTGGGAGCAGGAGCTGTCGGCAGGCGCCGCCTGCATGAACCTGCTCCATGCCGCGCACGCGATGGGCTTTGCCGGCGGCTGGCTGACCGGCTGGCCTGCTTATTCCGACGCGGTGCGCGACCTGTTCGGCAGCGAGGGCCAGCGCATCGCCGGCTTCGTCTTCCTCGGCACGCCCGGCCGTCCGCTCGAGGAGCGCCCGCGCGGCGAACTGTCCCAGATCGTCCATCGGTGGAATCCCTGAGTATGGACTCGAAGGGCATCTGCTGTATTATGGCAGCATGACAGCCCTGGAGCACGAAGACAGCCCGGTCTACCTCAAGCTGCGCGCGATCATCGCCGCGGCGATCCTGCGCGGCCAGTACCGCGCGGGGGACCAGCTTCCCTCGGTCCGCGCGCTCGCCGCCGAGCATGGCGCGAACCCGTTGACCGTGGCCAAGGCCTATCAGAGCTTCCAGGACGACGGCTATGTCGAGGTCCGCCGCGGCGTCGGCATGTTCGTCGTGCCCGGTGCGGTCGAGCGGCTGCGCACGGCGGAGCGCGAACGCTTCCTCACCGGCTTCTGGCCGCGGGTGAGGGACCATATCGCGCTGCTCGGCCTCGATGCGCGCGCGCTGCTCGATGGCAGCCACGAGATCGCCTGAGGCCATGGCCGAGCCCAAGCCGGGCTGGAAGCGCACGCTGGCCGGCTGGGCGGCGACGCTGGGCATCTTCTTCCTGTTCCAGAGCGCGGTGGCGCGGCCCTATTACATCCCCTCGGGATCGATGATGCCCGCGCTGCGCACCGGCGACCGGCTGGTCGCCACCAAATTCCCCTATGGCTTCTCGCAGGCCTCGCTGATGGTTCATGGCAAGAGCATTTCGCCCGTGCGGCTGTTCGGCGGCACGCCGGCGCGCGGGGACATCGTCATCGTCGTCCGGCGCGGCGACGGCGAGGATCTGATCAAGCGGGTGATCGGGCTGCCCGGCGATACGGTGGCGGTGCGCCACGGCGTGGTGATCCTCAACGGCAAACCCGTGCCGCGAGTCGCCGAGGGGCGAGCCCGGATCCCGGTCGACGCGGCGGTGCCGTGCGACGAGGGCCCGATCGCCGCGTTCCGTACGCGGGAAGCGGACGGCAAGCTCTATTGCGAACCCCCGCTCTATCGCGAGACGCTGCCGAACGGGGCGAGCTATAACGTGCTCGACCTGGGGGACACCATGCTGCCGAACGGTTTTCTCAGCCCCGGCGACAATTATGGGCCGATCACCGTACCCGCGGGCCATGTGTTCCTGATGGGCGACAATCGCGACCAGTCCGCCGACAGCCGTTTCGGTTCGGATGAACTGGGGCTGGGCGGTCCGGTGCCGCTGGAGACGATCGCCGGCCGCGCCGAACTGGTGACGCACAGCTTCGACGGCGAGGGGTCGTGGTTCAACCCGCTCGCCTATGTGACCGCGATCCGCTGGGACCGCAGCGTCACCAGCCTGCGGCCCAAGCACGCCGATTGAGCACGATGCTGCAATGGGTCGTCGCGGCGGCGATCGTGGTGGCGATACCGCTGCTGGTCCGCTGGGGCCTTGGCCGCACGCGGGGCAAGGCGGGTGCCGCGGCGCTGATGCTCGGCCTCGCCTTCGGGCATCTGTTCGATCCTGCCCGGGCAGAGGCCACCGAGTCGCTGCAGAAGCGCCGCGAGCAGGGCGAGGCGGCTGGCGAAGAAGCCGGTGCCGCGTCATTGGGTACTTCCCCTAAGCACCTCTCCGAATAGGGGGTTCGCAGGTCCGGGCGCATGCCTCCCGCCGACAGGGTTTCGGATGGAGGAAGCGATGTTCGAACAGGCAATCCAGACCGTGCGGACGCAAGGGCACCAGCCCGCCCGCTATGGCAATTTCATCGGCGGCCGCTGGGTGGATCCCATCGAGGGCCACTGGTTCACCGATCACAGCCCGATCAACACCAGGCCGCTGGCCGAGATCGCCCAGTCCACGCCCGCCGATGTCGAGGCGGCACTCGACGCCGCGCATGCCGCACGGGTGCGCTGGGCCGCCGTCTCGCCGCAGGAGCGCGCGCTGATCCTCAACCGAGTCGCCGATCGGCTCGAGGCGAACCTGGAGCTGCTCGCGCTCGCCGAGACGATGGATAACGGCAAGCCGATCCGCGAGACCCGCGGCGCCGACGTGCCGTTGGCGATCGACCATTTCCGCTATTTCGCCGGCTGCGTCCGCGCGTCCGAAGGCACGATCTCGACGATCGACGAGAAGACCATCGCCTATCACTTCAAGGAGCCGATCGGCGTGGTCGGCCAGATCATCCCGTGGAACTTCCCGCTGCTGATGGCGGCGTGGAAGATCGCCCCGGCGCTGGCGGCGGGCAATTGCACCGTGATCAAGCCCGCCTCGCAGACCCCGCTCAGCCTGCTGCTTTTCGCCGAGCTGACCGCGGACATCCTGCCGCCGGGCGTGGTCAACATCGTCACCGGGCCGGGCGCCTCGGTGGGCCGGGCGATCGCCGCCAATCCGCGCATCGGCAAGGTGAGCTTCACCGGCGAGACCACCACCGGCCGCCAGATCATGCAGTACGCCGCCGAGCATCTGATCCCGCAGACCATGGAGCTGGGCGGCAAGTCGCCCAACATCTTCCTGGCCGACGTGATGCAGGAGGACGACGCGTTCCTCGACAAGGCGCTGGAAGGCTTCGCGCTGTTCGCCTTCAACAAGGGCGAGGTGTGCACCTGCCCGAGCCGCGCGCTGGTGCAGGAATCGATCTTCGAGACGTTCATGGAGCGCGCCGTCAAGCGTGTCGGCGCGATCAAGGTCGGCGATCCGCTCGACCCCACCACGCAGATGGGGCCGCAGGCCTCCGAGGACCAACTCCACAAGATCCTCGGCTATATCGATGTGGGGCGCAGCGAGCTTGCCGAGTGCGTGACCGGCGGCACGCGGGCGCTGCCGGGCGGCGCGCTCGACCAGGGCTATTTCGTCGAACCCACGGTGTTCGTCGGCCACAACAAGATGCGGATCTTCCAGGAGGAGATCTTCGGGCCCGTCCTCTCTGTTACCACCTTCAAGACGGTGGAAGAGGCGATCGAGATCGCCAACGACACCCCCTATGGCTTGGGTGGCGGCGTGTGGAGCCGCAACGGCATCCAGGCCTATCAGATCGGCCGCGCGATCGAGGCCGGCCGCGTCTGGACCAATTGCTACCATGTCTATCCCGCGCATGCGGCGTTCGGCGGGTACAAGGAGTCGGGCTTCGGCCGCGAGACGCACAAGATGATGCTCGACCATTATCAGCAGACCAAGAACCTGCTGGTCAGCTACGACACCGCCGCGCGCGGCCTGTTCTGAAAAGCGGAGAGGAATCCCATGCGCAAGACCATGAAAGCCGCCGTCGTCCGCGAATTTGGCAAGCCGCTGGTGATCGAGGAAGTGCCGGTGCCGCAGGTGGGGCCTGGCCAGATCCTGGTGAAGATCGCGGCGAGCGGCGTGTGCCACACCGATCTCCACGCCGCGGAAGGCGACTGGCCGGTCAAGCCCAAGCCGCCCTTCATTCCCGGCCATGAAGGCGTCGGCCATGTCGCCGCGGTGGGGGCGGGCGTCACCCATGTGAAGGAAGGCGACCGGGTAGGCGTGCCCTGGCTCTACACCGCCTGCGGCCATTGCATGCACTGCCTGGGCGGTTGGGAGACGCTCTGCGAGAGCCAGCAGAACACCGGCTATTCGGTGAATGGCGGGTTTGCCGACTATGTGCTGGCGGACCCCAACTATGTCGGCATCCTGCCCGACACTGTCGGCTTCGTGGAGATCGCGCCGGTGCTGTGCGCGGGCGTGACGGTCTACAAGGGTCTCAAGGTCACGGATACCAAACCGGGCGACTGGGTGGCGATCTCCGGCATCGGCGGGCTGGGGCATATGGCGGTGCAATATGCCAAGGCGATGGGGCTCAATGTCATCGCGGTCGACATCGACGACGACAAACTGGCACTGGGGCGGAAGCTGGGCGCCGAACTGACCGTCAACGCGCTGCACGAGGACCCGGCGGCATTCGTGAAGAAGGCGATTGGCGGCGCGCGGGGCGTGCTGGTGACCGCAGTTTCGACCAAGGCATTCCAGCAGGCGCTGGGCATGGTCGGGCGCGGCGGCACCGTTTCGCTCAACGGCCTGCCGCCGGGGGACTTCCCGCTCTCGATCTTCGACACGGTGCTCAACGGCATCACCGTGCGCGGCTCGATCGTCGGCACCCGGCTCGACCTGCAGGAGGCGCTCGATTTCGCCGGGCAGGGCAAGGTCCATGCGACCGTCGCCACCGAGCGCCTGGAAAACGTCAACAGCGTGTTCGATCGGATGCGCAAGGGCGAGATCGAAGGGCGGATCGTGCTCGACATGGCCTGAAGCGCCATCGACAGGGGCGGCGGCGGTTCCTAAGCTGCCGCGCATGCAGGACAATCTCACGGCCGCGCGGCCGAGCTTCGTCACCCATCTCGAATGCTCGATGACGGGCGAGACCTATGCGGCGGACCAGCTGCACGGGCTCTCGCGCGTCGGGCGGCCGCTGCTGGTGCGCTATGATCTGGCGGGGGTGGGCGCGGCGCTGACTCGCGAGGCGCTGGCGGCGCGGCCGACGGATCTGTGGCGCTGGCGCGAACTGCTGCCGGTGCGGCGGGCGGAGAGCATCGTCTCGCTCGGCGAGATCGAGACGCCGCTGATCGACATTCCCAAGTCCGGGGGGCCGGGTGCGATCGTCAAGGACGAAGGCCGGCTGCCGACCGGCTCGTTCAAGGCGCGCGGGCTGGTGATGGCGGTGAGCATGGCGCGCGAGCTGGGCGTCACGCGCATTGCGATGCCGACCAACGGCAATGCCGGCGCGGCACTCGCCGCCTATGCCGCGCGCTGCGGCATCGAGACGGTGATCCTCTGCCCGGAAGAGACGCCGGAAGTGAACGTCCGCGAGATCGCCGCGCAGGGGGCGCGGGTCTACCGGGTCAACGGCCAGATCGACGAGTGCGGGGCGATCGTCGGGCGCGGGGCGGCGGAGGGGCGCTGGTTCGATTTCTCGACGCTCAAGGAGCCGTACCGGATCGAGGGCAAGAAGACGATGGGGCTGGAGCTCGCCGCGCAGTGCGGCTGGGAGCTGCCCGACGCGATCTTCTATCCCACCGGCGGCGGCACCGGGCTGATCGGCATGTGGAAGGCGTTCGACGAGCTGGAGCGGCTCGGCTGGATCGGATCGAAGCGGCCGCGGATGTATGCGGTCCAGGCATCGGGCTGCGCGCCGATCGTCCGCGCCTTCGAGGCGGGCGAGGAGCATGCCGAGCGCTGGGAAAATGCCGCGACGGTCGCGGCGGGCATCCGCGTGCCGCGCGCGGTGGGTGACTTCCTGATCCTGCGCGCGGTGCGCGAGTCCGGCGGGCGGGCGCTGGCGGTGGGCGATCCCGCAATCCTGCAGGCGGTGGACGACTGCGCGCGCAAGGACGGGCTGCTGCTCTGCCCCGAGGGCGGAGCGACGCTGGCGGCCTATCGGCAGGCGATGCGGGACGGGCTGGTCGATCCGAAGGAGCGGACCGTGCTGTTCAACTGCGCGACCGGGTTGAAATACCCGTTGCCGGAGGCGGGGACGTGGCTGGACAAGGATGCGGTGGGGGATCTGGCGGCGTTGTGAGGAGATGAAGCCCTTTTGCCTGAAGGGCGTGTAGTGTCATGGCAGCGTGCACAGGTGTACGAACGCTATGAGCCTCCGTCAGACTTCTTGAAGGGCATTATCGCGGAAGAGGTGACGCTTGCCGACGGCCCCCTTGCGCAGGCCAACCTCAATCTCCTCATCGAACTCACGCGGGATGCGGATCGCGCAAACCGCGACTGGGCCACCATGCTCCTGAGCCAGGAGGGAGGCGATACGCCTGCGGTGCGAGCGGTTCTTCTTGTTGCTGCGAGAGACGAAGACGCAGTCATCCGAGCGGAGGCCGCGCTGGGGCTGGCAAGCCGCGATCCCGGACTCGCATTGCCGTTCGTGCAGGAAGCCCTGCGCGGGAACACCATTACCCCACCCATGCTGGAGGCGGCCGCGCTTTGCGCGCATCCCTCGCTGATCGAGGATCTGCGCGTCTGGGCGGAACCGTCCGACAACGCGTTCGCGGACAAGCTTGCCGCCGACGCATTGGCGGCCTGCCTGCGCGCTGAGCCGAGAGCGAATCTCTGACCTCCCCCTCCGTCAGGCCTGCGGCGGCACCTCCCCCTGGCGGTGGAGGATTACTCCACCAAGCCCCTCAAGCCGCGAAAGCCTCCGCCTCCATCGCGTACAGCACCGCCGCCTTCGCCATCGCCGCCGCGCGCAGACCGAGCGCCTCGGGCACGATCTGTTCGACATAGAAGCGGGCTGCGGCCTGCTTCATCTTCAGGAAACCGGGCTCGCCGTCGCTCTGCGCCGCCAGCCGGCCGCTCTTCTCCATCAGCCAGCCGCACACCGCGACCGACAGCATCGTCAGGAACGGATAGCTCGCCGCCAGCCGGTCGTCGGCATCGCTGCCCAGCAGGTTGCGGCCGACGTCCTCGCAGGCGTCGATCAGCGACCGCAGGCCCGCATCCTCGGCCTCGGCGCGCATGTCCGCCAGCAGGCCGAGCAATGTCGCGCCATTGTCCATGCTCAGCTTGCGGCCGACCAGGTCGGCGGCCTGGATGCCGTTGGTGCCCTCGTAGATCGGGGTGATGCGGGCGTCGCGGAAATGCTGGGCGGCGCCGGTCTCCTCGATATAGCCCATCCCGCCATGCACCTGCACGCCGAGGCTCGCGACCTCGTTGCCGAGGTCGGTCGCGTGCGCCTTGGCGAGCGGGGTGAGCAGCTCGACGCGCTTGTCCGCCTCCGCGTCCCCGGCGCGGCCGCGATCGAGCTGGCCGAAGGCGTAATAGACCAGCGCCCGCGCCGCCTGGGTCTGCGCCTTCATCCGCAGCAGCATGCGGCGGACGTCGGGATGCTCGATGATCGCGGCGGGGGCACCGCCGCGATAGCCCTGCACCCGTTCGCGGGCATAGGCGACCGCGCGCTGGGTGGCGCGCTCGGCGACCTGGACGCCCTGCAGGCCGACGTTGAGGCGGGCGTTGTTCATCATCGTGAACATCGCGCGGATCCCGCCCAGCTCGGGGCCGATCAGCTCGCCGATGCAATCGTCATGGTCGCCGAAGCTCAGCACGCAGGTGGGCGAGGCATGCAGGCCCATCTTGTGCTCGATCGAGACGACCTTGATGTCGTTGAAATCGCCCGGCGTGCCGTCGTCCTTGAGCCGGTATTTGGGCACCAGGAACAGTGACAGGCCCTTGGTGCCCGCCGGCGCACCCGGGGTGCGGGCCAGCACCAGATGGACAATATTGTCGGCCATGTCGTGGTCGCCGAACGAAATGTAGATCTTGGTGCCCTTGATCTTCCATGTGCCGTCGCCCGCCGGTTCGGCCCTGGTCTTCACTGCGCCGACATCCGAGCCCGCTTGGGGCTCGGTGAGGTTCATCGTGCCGGTCCATTCGCCGGTCGCCAGTTTCGGCAGATACTGCGCCTGCTGCTCGGGCGAGCCGTGGTGGTGCAGCGCCTCGACCGCCCCGACGGTCAGCACCGGGCAGAGGCAGAAGCCCATGTTCGCGGTGCCCAGCGTCTCGAGGACGGCCACCGACAGGCTCACCGGCAGCCCCTGGCCGCCATGCTCGGCGGGCGAGCCGATCGTGCCCCAGCCACCCTCGACATAGGCGCGATAGGCGGCGGCGAAGCCTTCCGGCATCGTCACGCCCTGCTCGGTCCAGCGTGCGCCCTCCGTGTCGCCCAAGCGTTCGAGCGGTGCCCATTCGCCCGCGGCGAACTGGCCGGCGCCGTCGAGCACGGCATCGAGCAGGTCGGGCGTGGCCTCTGCGCTGATCTCGGACAGGCGGACGATATGGTCGAGCACGAAGCGCTGCTCGGCGGTGGCGGGGGTGAACATCAGGCCTCTCTCTTGTGATCTTGTTGCTAGCACTATAGCGCCTTGCCGGTGACCCCAGCAAATCCGCGCATCTTACCCTACGGCGAGGCCGCGCTCGGCGAAGCGGCGGCGCTGATTCGCGCACGTCAATGCGTCGCGGTGCCGACCGAAACCGTCTACGGGCTCGCCGCCGACGCGACCGATTCGGATGCCGTCGCGGGGATTTACGCGGCCAAGGGGCGCCCCTCGTTCAACCCGCTGATCGTGCACGTTGCCGACATGGCGATGGCCGAGACGATCGCGCGGTTCGGCGACGAAGCCCGGGCGCTGGCGGCGCGCTTCTGGCCGGGGCCGCTGACCATGGTGCTGCCGCTGGCGGAGGGCTCGCCGGTCGCCAGCCTGGTCACCGCCGGGCTCGCGACGGTGGCGCTGCGCATGCCCGATCACCGCGCGATGCAGGGGCTGATCCGCGCGAGCGGGCGCCCGCTCGCCGCGCCGTCGGCCAATGCCAGTGGCGGAATCAGCCCGACGCGGGCCGCCCATGTCGCGGCGAGCCTTGCCGGCCGCATCCCGCTGGTGATCGACGACGGCGCGACCACGGACGGCATCGAGTCCACCATCGTCGACCCGGCCACGCGGCGCATCCTGCGGCCGGGGCCGGTCACTGCCGAGCAGCTCCCTGGCTATAGTAGCGGCGCGACGCCGGGGGCAATCACCGCGCCGGGGCAACTCGCCAGCCACTATGCGCCGTCCAAGCCGGTGCGGCTGGGTGCCGTGCGTGCCGAGGCGGGAGAATGGCTGATCGGCTTCGGCGTGATCGTCGGCGACGACACGCTCTCCGCCACGGGCGACCTGCGCGAAGCGGCCGCGCGGCTGTTCGATGCGCTCCACCGCGCCGACGCGTCCAATCGGCCGCGGATCGCCATTGCGGCGGTGCCGCTGCACGGTCTTGGTCTGGCCATTCAGGATCGCCTGGCGCGTGCGGCGCACCCACGACCATAAGCCCGCCGCCACTTCATCTTGTCGGACTAGATACTGGTAAGATACGGAACTTCAACAGATCGGTATACGATCATCCGCTAAAATAGGGCTTTCGCGCGGCGCAAGAGGTGAAGTTGGTCATGACTGGACTGACCTGATCGGCCTGACCCGTCAGCCAATCGTTTGTCTTCGGCATTGTCGATCCAAACTGGATGATTATGCAATAAAGTCTCATTTTGGGTAGGCTGTATACGATCTTGCCTTTACAGGCGCCGCGAAGCGTCTAGGTTCCGGCGCGTCGTATAGCTTGCGCAACAAAGACGAGCGACGCGGCAACTGCTGGACGATCGTCCGCGCCGCCGTCGCCCGTTCCGGTCCGCGCGCAGGAGGGCCGGGCCAGCAGACGAGAGCGGAACCCGAATGGCGTAGAACTGCCCCCGCAGCACCGCGCCTTCGTTCCGCGGCCAGCCTCGCAAGCCGGCCGCGGTCTCGAACACCCCCGTGGGAGGGCGCGGCCTTACGCGGCTGCGCCCTCTTTCGTGCGGTTGGCGAAGCTCTTGCGCAGCTTGCGGAGCTTGGGCGGGATCACCGCCAGGCAATAGGGGTTCCGCTGGCCTTCGCCCTGCCAATATTCCTGGTGATACGCCTCGGCCGGCCACCATTCGCCCAGCGGCTCGATCGACGTGACGATTGGCTGCGGCCAGTCGGGACGGGCACGCTCGATCGCGTCCAGCGCCTCGCGCTCCTGCTCGGCCGAATGCGGGAAGATCGCCGAGCGATACTGGGTGCCGATGTCGTTGCCCTGGCGGTTGAGCTGGGTCGGGTCGTGCGTGGCGAGGAAGATGTCGAGGATCTCGCCATAGCTGACCACATCGGTATCGAAGCTGACGCGGATCGCCTCGGCGTGGCCGGTCTCGCCGGTGCAGACTTCCTTGTAGGTCGGGTTTTCCTTGGTGCCGCCGATATAGCCGCTTTCGACGCCCTGCACGCCGATCACGTCGTTGAACACCGCTTCCGTGCACCAGAAGCAACCCCCGGCCAGCGTCGCCGTTTCGATTGTCATTACCAGGAACTCCTTGCTTGAACCGCCAAGATAGGGTGGAGCCGGGGCGGAACAAAGAGGATGACGTGATGCGCGACGGTGCGGTGATGGTGACGGGTGGGGCAGGCTATATCGGCAGCCATGCGGTGCTGGCCTTGCTCGACGCCGGCTGGCGCGTGGTGGTGGTCGACAATCTGGTGACCGGCTTCGACTGGGCGGTGGATCCGCGCGCGGCGCTGGTGGTGGCGAACATCGACGATGCCGAGGCGGTGCGCGGCGCGATCCGCGAGCATGGCGTGATCGCGGTGATGCACTTCGCCGGATCGGTGGTGGTGCCCGAATCGGTGAGCGACCCGCTCAAATATTATCGCAACAACACCGTTGCCAGCCGTGCGCTGCTCGAAAGCGTGGTGGCGGAAGGCGTGCGCCACTTCATCTTCTCGTCCACCGCGGCGACCTATGGCATCCCCGACCAGGTGCCGATCCGGGAGGATGCGCCCAAGCAGCCGATCAATCCGTACGGCATGTCCAAGCTGATGACCGAGATCATGCTCAAGGACGTCGCCGCCGCGCATCCGCTCAATTACTGCGCGCTGCGCTATTTCAACGTCGCGGGTGCCGATCCGAAGGGGCGCAGCGGCCAGTCGACCGCGGGCGCCACCCACCTGATCAAGGTCGCGGTGGAAGCGGCGACCGGCAAGCGCGACCATGTCAGCGTGTTCGGCACCGACTTCGCGACCGCGGACGGCACCGGGGTGCGCGACTATATCCATGTCAGCGACCTCGCCGCCGCGCATGTCGACGCGCTCGATCTGCTGATCGCGCGGCCGCAGGAAAGCCACACAATGAACTGCGGCTATGGCCGTGGCTTCTCGGTGCTCGAGGTGCTCGACGCGGTGGATCGTGTGACCAACCTTCATATCGAGCGCAAGCTGGAAGGACGCCGCGCCGGCGATCCCGACGCGCTGGTGGCGGACAACAGCGCGATCCTCGCGGCGCTGCCCTGGCGGCCCAAGCACGCTGATCTGGGCGAGATCGTCCGCGATGCGCTCGCCTGGGAGCGGAAGCTCGCCGAACGGGGGCGATAGGCAGCGGCCTTCGCGGCTGCTATTTGCCGGCGACGCCCCGCTGCTCGTCCGGTGTCGCCGCGCGGTGGCCGTAGCTGAGCACGGTCGTGATCCGCCAAGCGCCGTCTTGCTTGGCCCAGACCATCACGAACTTGGCGATGCCTTCGCAGCGGCCTGTCGCCAGTTCGCAGAAGCGATGCTCGCCTTCCTCGATCGCACCATAGTCCTTGATCGGATGTACGCGGAACGAGGTGTCGATCCGCTCGCGCCGCACCTTGCCGCAGATATAGTTGCGCACGCCGTCGACCATCGCCTCGCGGCCGAAGGTCGCCCGCCATTGTCGTGGTAGAAGGCGACCTTGGGATCGAAATAGCTGGAGAAAGCGGGCAGGTCGCAGCGGTTGTACGCGTCGAAGACCCTTGTATCGAGCGCGCTGATTTCCGCCGTCAGTGCATCGGCAGCGGATGGGTCCGTTGCCGCGAGCAGCACGGCGATCAGTGCGATGGCGGTCATGCGTTTCCCCCGATGCACGCCTGACGCGCGCGTGGCGGGAGCCTAGCCCCTGTCGTTCCGCACACAAACAACGCAATTGGCCCGGGGGATCGCTCCCCCGGGCCGATACTGTTTCCCGAAGCGGGGAAGGCTCAGACGTCCGCCGGCGCTTCCTTCTTGCCCTTTTTGGGCTTCTTCGGTGCGGCCGGCGTGATCTCGAACGCCAGCGCATTGTCCTTCAGCTTCACGTTCACCTCGCCGCCATGGACGAGCTTGCCGAACAGCAGCTCCTCGGCGAGCGGCTGCTTGATCTTCTCCTGGATCAGGCGGCCCATCGGGCGGGCACCGTACAGCTTGTCGTAGCCGCGCTTGGTCATCCAGGCCTTGGCCTCCTCGTCGAGCTGGATGTGCACGCCGCGATCGGTGAGCTGCAGCTCGAGCTGGAGGATGAACTTGTCGACCACGCGGGCGACCACTTCGGTCGGCAGATAGCCGAACGGCACGATCGCATCGAGGCGGTTGCGGAATTCCGGCGTGAAGAGATTCTTCACCGCCTCTTCCTGCACGTCCTCGCGGCTGAGGTCGCCGAAGCCCACGCTTTCCTTCGCCATGTCCGACGCACCGGCATTGGTGGTCATGATGAGGATGGTGTTGCGGAAGTCGACGGTCTTGCCGTGGTGGTCGGTCAGCTTGCCATTGTCCATCACCTGCAACAGGATGTTGAACAGATCCGGATGCGCCTTTTCGATTTCGTCGAGCAGCAGCACCGAATGCGGGTTCTGGTCGACCGCGTCGGTCAGCAGGCCGCCCTGGTCATAGCCGACATAGCCCGGAGGGGCGCCGATCAGCCGGCTGACCGAGTGGCGTTCCATGTACTCGGACATGTCGAAGCGCTGGAGCGGGATACCGAGCAGCGTCGCGAGCTGCTTCGCCACCTCGGTCTTGCCGACGCCCGTGGGCCCCGAGAACAGATAGTTGCCGATCGGCTTGTCCGGATCGCGCAGGCCCGCACGGCTCAGTTTGATCGCCGAGGACAGCACCTCGATCGCCTTGTCCTGGCCGAACACGACGCGCTTCAGATCCTGCTCGATATTGGCGAGCACGCGGGTGTCGTCGGACGAGACGGTCTTGGCCGGGATCCGCGCCATGGTCGCGATGACCTGCTCGATCTCCTTGGGGGTGATCACCTTCTTGCGCTTGGACGGCGCCACCAGCATCTGCATTGCGCCAACCTCGTCGATCACGTCGATCGCCTTGTCGGGCAGCTTGCGGTCATTGATGTAGCGCGCCGACAGCTCCACCGCCGACTTGATCGCGTCGGGGGTGTACTTCACCGAATGGTGCTGCTCGAACGCCGAGCGCAGGCCCGCGAGGATCTTTACCGTGTCCTCGACCGACGGCTCGTTGACGTCGATCTTCTGGAAGCGGCGGAGCAGCGCGCGGTCCTTCTCGAAATGGTTGCGGAACTCCTTGTAGGTGGTCGAGCCGATGCAGCGGATCGAACCGCCGGACAGTGCGGGTTTCAGCAGGTTCGACGCATCCATCGCGCCGCCGCTGGTGGCGCCGGCGCCGATCACGGTGTGGATCTCGTCGATGAACAGCACCGCGTGCGGCAGCTTCTCGAGCTCCGAGACGACCTGCTTCAGGCGTTCTTCGAAATCGCCGCGATATCGCGTGCCGGCGAGCAGCGCGCCCATGTCGAGCGAGTAGATCACCGCTTCCTTCAGCACGTCGGGCACTTCGCCCTCGACGATCTTGCGGGCGAGGCCTTCGGCGATGGCGGTCTTGCCGACGCCGGGATCGCCCACATAGAGCGGGTTGTTCTTGCTGCGCCGGCAGAGAATCTGGACGGTGCGGTCGACTTCGGCGGCGCGGCCGATCAGCGGATCGACCTTGCCGATCTTCGCCTTCTCGTTGAGATCGACGGTGAATTGCTTGAGCGCGCTCTCACCCTTGCCCGTCTTCGCCTCCTGCTTGTTCGACTTCTCTTCCTCGGCAGCGCCCTTGGGGGTGCTCGCCTCGGTGGGCGTGGTGCCGCCCTTGCCGACGCCGTGGCTGATGAAGCTGACGGCATCGAGCCGGCTCATGTCCTGCTGCTGCAGGAAATAGACCGCATAGCTCTCGCGCTCGCTGAACAGCGCGACCAGCACGTTGGCGCCGGTCACTTCGTCGCGGCCCGAGGACTGGACGTGGAGGATCGCGCGCTGGACGACGCGCTGAAACCCGCTGGTGGGGGAGGGATCGGTGGCGTTGTCCACCTTCAGCGCTTCCAGCTCGGTATCGAGATAATGCGCGACGGTGGTCTTCAGTTCGCCCAGGTCCACCCCGCACGCGCCCATCACCTTCGACGCATGTTCGTCGTCGATCAGCGCGAGCAGGAGATGCTCGAGCGTCGCATATTCGTGCCGGCGCGAGGACGCAGCCTCGAGCGCCTTGTGGAGGGTGGCTTCGAGAGCGGAGGCGAAACTAGGCATTCGGATACAACTCCAGTCGGGCCGAAAGGGTGCTGAGCCCGTCTTCCCCTATGTCGGGAGTGGCAGGCCCCGCATCAAGCGCTGCGGCCCCGCACCGGAGGATCGTGGCGTATCGCCCGAGTTCCGGTGCCTTGACGCTCATCTCTTAAATAGAGCGTCAGCGCTTGCACGATGGTGAACGGCGCGTTGAATCTTTTCGCGACATCGGACGATCTCGGCTTCGAGCACCAGGATTCGCGCCTCTAGTTCGGCCACCGAAAAGGGGTCGAGGTCCTGGCTGGCCAGCTGCACCGCGAGATCGTCGGATCGACGCGGAAGATTTTCGTCGGCGTCCATGCGACGAAACGTTGACCCTGGGGAGGTCGATGTCAATAAGGCCTCGAAGTTCCCCTTAGGCCAAAAAGCGACGAACCGAATGATCGCAGCCGAAATGATGCTGGCCATCGACCCCGATGCGCCGGGCGGCCCCGAAGTCCTTGTCCCCGTGGCACGACCGATCCCCAAGCCTGGCCCCGGCGAGGTGCTGGTGCGAGTCGCGGCGGCGGGCGTGAACCGGCCGGAAGTGCTGCAGCGACAGGGGAAATATCCGCCCCCGCCGGGTGCGCCCTCGATCCTCGGTATGGAGATCGCCGGCACGGTGATCGCGCTGGGGGAGAGTGTCGACGACTCGCTGCTGGGCAAACAGGTGTGCGCGCTGATCGCCGGCGGGGCCTATGCCGAATACGCGGTCGCGCCGGCTGGCCAGTGCCTCGACGTGCCCGAGGGGCTGAGCCTCGTCGAGGCGGCGGCGCTGCCCGAGACGCTGTTCACCGTCTGGTCGAACCTGTTCGATCGCGGCTGGGCGCAGCCGGGCGAGACCGTGCTCGTCCATGGCGGCACCAGCGGCATCGGCACGATGGCGATCGCGCTCGCCAAGCTGTTCGGGCTGACGATCCTAGTTACCGCCGGATCGGATGAGAAGTGCGCGGCAGCCCGCAAACTCGGCGCCGACCTCGCGATCAACTACAAGACCCAGGATTTCGTCGAGGCGGTAAAGACCTTCACCGACGGCAAGGGCGTGCAGATCGTGATCGACATGGTCGGCGGCGACTATGTCGCGCGCAACCTCCAGTGCCTGGCCGAGGATGGCCGCCACGTCTCGATCGCGGTGCAGGGCGGGGCGACCGCGACGATTCCCGTCTGGGACGTGATGCGCCGGCGGCTGACGCTGACCGGCTCGACGCTGCGGCCGCGCTCGGTGGAGTTCAAGTCGCTGCTCGCGGATGAGCTGCGCCGCCATGTCTGGCCGCTGGTCGCCGAGGGCAAGCTCAGGCCGATCATCGACCGAACCTATCCTCTCGACGAGGCGCCCGAGGCGCACCGGCGGATGGAAGCGGGCGAGCATGTCGGCAAGATCGTGCTGACGATTCCCGACCAGCCCGCCTGATCAGGCGGCGAGAGGGCGCTGCTGCAGCGCTTCCTCGGCCATCGGCAGCAGCAGTTGCTCCTGGTGCGCGGCGCGGCGCTCGCACAGCCGCAGCAGGCGCTGGGCGGCGGCGCGGTGGCCGTGGGGGTCGGCGAGGATCTTGCGCAGCGTCCACGCCGCGCAATGGTCGAGCGTGCGCTGCCGCCACTCCAGGTCCTGCTCGGTGGTGCGGCGGGCCATTGCCTGATGCGCGCAATCGTCGCTCTCGCGGAGCGTGGCGAGCAACAGGCGGTCCTTGGTGAGGGTGTGGACGCGCATCGCATCGAGCAGGCGCTCGCGCGCGGCGTTGAGCGCGGCGGCGGTCGGGCGGGGGTCTAGCTGAGAAAGCGCCTTGGCGGCTTCGGTGAGATCCTGGGTGGCGGCGAACAGCGATTGGAATGGCATGACGCCATTCTAGCGGCGTTTCAGGCGCTTGATCGTTTTAGCGACGAAATGAGTCTGGCGAGCGCGGTGGGGTCGCCGATTCGATCTGCGCCGCTATCAGTACGCAGTCCTTCTTGCCCCCTCCCATTGCGGCCAGGGGATTACGGCGCGTCGCTTCCGATTTCGCTTCATTCCACCGTCCGGCGCGGCTAGCCTTTGCGAGGGATCGGGAGGGGAAAGTGCTCGAGGTCATTACTGCGCCGGGCAGCGTTGCCTTCGTCACGGCGATCGTGCTGATGCTGCTGATCGGCATCGTCCAGCTTCTGGGGCTGGGCGGCGAATGGGCCGAGCTGTCGCCGGAGCTGGACGTCGATGCCGACGCGTCGTTCGACGCGCTCGCCTGGCTGGGCGTCGGGCGTGTGCCGCTGCTGGTCTCGCTGATCCTGTATCTCGCCAGCTTCGGGCTCCTAGGCCTGCTGGGCCAGCAACTTGCGCATGACTGGAGCGGCGCGGCGCTGAGCGGCTGGATCGCGGCGCCCGCCGCGGCGCTGGCGGCACTGCCGCTGTCCGCCTTGGCGGCGCGCGGGGTGGCGCGGATCCTGCCGCGCGATCACAGCACGGCGGTGCCGATCGAGAGCCTGGTCGGCGCCACCGCCCAGATCGTGATCGGCCGGGCGGTGGCCGGGTCCCCCGCACGCGCCCGCACGCAGGATGCCCATGGCCAGGTCCATTATGTGATGGTCGAGCCCGACGGGTCCGGCCAGCAATTCGAGGAGGGCGAACGCGTCCTCCTGATTCGGCGCGAGGGCGACGGCTTTCGTGCCATTTCCTGGGGCGACCATCGTCTGCCCCGTCTGGAGGGGTGAAACCCATGCAAGCCATCGTTCCCCAGGGCGCTACCTCGGTGCTGCCCTATCTCGTCTATGCCGGCATCGTGCTGGTCGCACTGCTGGTGATCGGCATCACCTTCGCGAAGCTCTACAAGCGCGCTTCCAAGGAGGTCGGCTTCGTGCGCACCGGCGCGGGCGGCGAGAAGGTGGTAATCAACGGCGGCGCGCTGGTGCTGCCGGTGTTCCACGAGACCATGCCGGTCAATCTCAACACCGTCCGCCTCGCCGTCGAGCGCAAGAATTCGGATGCGCTGATTACGCTGGATCGCCTGCGGATCGATGTGAAGGCCGAATTCTACGTGCGGGTAAAGCCCGACGCGCAGTCGATCGCGATCGCCGCGCAGACGCTGGGCCTGCGGACGATGAACCCGGAGGCGCTGAAGGAGTTGGTCGAGGGCAAGTTCGTCGATGCGCTCCGCTCGGTCGCCGCGGGCATGACGATGGCGCAGCTGCATGAGCAGCGCAGCGATTTCGTGCAGAAGGTGCAGCAGGTCAGCTCCGCCGATCTGGCGATGAACGGGCTGGAGCTGGAGAGCGTCTCGCTGACCGGTCTCGACCAGACCTCGATCGAGCATTTCAACGCCAACAACGCTTTCGATGCCGAGGGCCTTACCAAGCTTACCGAGCAGATCGAGCTGCGCAAGAAGGCGCGCAACGACATCGAGCAGGATACGCGGGTGCAGATCGAGACCAAGAATCTCGAGGCGCAGCGCCAGTCCTTCCTGATCGGACGCGACACCGAGTTCGCCCGGCTGGAGCAGGAGCGGGAGCTGGAAGTGCGCCGCGCCGAACAGGCCTCCGAGGTCGCGCGCGAGCAGGCGGCGCGGCAGCGCGAGGCCGAGCAGGCGCGGATCGAGGCCAAGCGCCAGATCGACGCGCAGCAGATCGAGGCCGATCGCGCGATCCAGGAAGCGAAGATCGCGCAGGCCCAGGCGCTCGAGCTCGCCCGGCAGGAGCAGCAGATCGCGGTGCAGAACAAGAGCCGCGAAGAGAGCCAGGCCAAGGCGGTCGCCGATCAGGCGCGTGCCCAGGCCGTCGTGGCCGAGGAAGCGGTGCGCACCGCCCGCGATGCCGAGGTCGCCGAGCGCCAGAAGCGGATCGAGCTGATCGACGCGGCGCGCGAGGCGGAACGCGCCGCCATTGCCATCAAGACCCAGGCCGAGGCCGAGAAGGCTGCCGCGGCCGATCGCGCCGAAGCCGCTCGGCTCGCGGCCGAAGGCGAGGCGGAAGCGGCCAAGTTGCGCGCCGACGCCGATCGCGTGCGGTTCGAGGTGGAGGCGGCCGGGCAGCGCGCTGTCAACGAAGCGGCGAACCTGCTCTCGTCCGACCAGGTTTCGCTGCAGACCAAGCTCGCATTGCTCAAGGTGCTGCCGGAACTGGTGCGCGAGGCGGCCAAGCCGATGGAGGCGATCGATTCGATCCGGATCGTCCAGGTCGACGGGCTTTCGGGCGGCGGGGCCGGGGCCGCGGGGGGCGTCGCTAACGACGGCGGCGGGGATCGCAATCTCGCCAACGCCGCGGTTTCGGCGGCGCTGCGCTACCGCGCGCAGGCGCCGGTGATCGACGGGCTGATGCGCGAACTCGGCTTCGAGGGCGGGACGCTCGACGCACTGGTGTCGGGCGCCGCAGCGGGCGCGGCCGAGCAGCCGGCGCGGCCCGCAGCGGCGGAATGACATTGAACGGGCCGGCGGCGGCTGCCGTCGCCGGTCGACTATGACAGTCCGGTGAAATCCCAGGGATTCGATTTGTAACAATGCCGCGCCATAGGCGAGTCCCGGTACAGGCAGCTGCACGGGAACTTGGGCATGGCCACGATCACCAGGCTTTCGTTTGACGTCGCGGGTCTCGCGGACTTCCATGCGACGACTCCCACGATTCCGGAAAGACCGATCGACAAGCGACGCAAGTATCGGGCGATCTGGATCTCCGACGTCCATCTCGGCACGCGCGGCTGCAATGCAGAAATGCTGATCGACTTTCTCGATCATGTCGACAGCGACATCATGTATCTGGTGGGCGACATCATCGACGGCTGGGCAATGAAGAAGCGGCTGTACTGGCCGGCGACGCACAACGACATCGTCTGGCGCGTGCTCAAGCGGGCGAAGCGCGGCACCGAGATCGTCTATATTCCCGGCAATCATGACGAGATGTTCCGCCAGTTCACCGGGCTCGACTTCGGCGGCGTGAAGATCAAGCGCCAGGCGATCCACACCACCGCCGACGGGCGTCGCCTGCTGGTGCTGCACGGCGACGAATTCGACGCGATCACCATGTCGCACCGCTGGCTCGCGCACCTGGGCGACGCGGCGTACGAGATGATGATGACGCTCAACCGCTGGTTGAACGCGGTGCGCCGCTGGATGGGGCTGCCCTATTGGTCGCTGTCCAAATACGCCAAGCAGAAGGTGAAGAACGCGGTGTCCTTCATCTCCAAGTTCGAGGAAATCGTCGCGCGCGAAGCCGGCGCGCGGGGTGTCGACGGCGTGATCGCCGGGCACATCCACAAGGCCGAGATCCGGCCGATCGACGGGATCGAATATTATAACGACGGCGATTGGGTAGAGGGTTGCACGGCGCTGGTGGAGCAGTACGACGGGTCCATGGAAATTCTCCACTGGGCCGACGAGATGGCAGCGCGCGAGTCGCAACCGGAGTCCGAGGCCAGACTGGCGGCGGCGTGACGGCGGCAGGGGAGACTGACGCCGTGCGTATCGCAATCGTGACCGACGCCTGGGAGCCCCAGGTGAACGGGGTCGTCCGCACGCTCCAATCGGTGCGGCGGGTGCTGGAGAGCCAGGGGCACCAGGTGCTGGTGGTCTCGCCGGACAAATTCTACTCGCTGCCCTGCCCGACCTATCCGGAGATCCGGCTGGCGATCACCAGCGTGGCGGCGGTGGGCGCGATGCTCGAGGAATTCGCCCCCAACGCGATTCACCTCGCGACCGAGGGGCCGCTGTGCGTCGCTGCACGCCGCTGGTGCCTGCGCCAGAAGCGGCCGTTCACCACCGCCTATCACACCCAGTTCCCCGACTATGTCTCGGCGCGCTCGGGCGTGCCGGCCGAGTGGATCTGGCGCTATATCCGCTGGTTCCACACGCCGAGCGCGACGATCCTCGCCTCCACCGCGTCGATCCGCCAGTCGCTGGTCGATCACGGCCTGCCCCAGGTGCGGCATTGGGGGCGGGGCGTCGACCTCGCCAATTTCCATCCGGACCTGCCGCCGCACCCGCGCATGGCGGACCTGCCCGGGCCGGTGATGCTCTATGTCGGCCGCGTGGCGGTAGAGAAGAATCTCGAGGCGTTCCTCGGCGTCGATCGCCCCGGCACCAAGGTGGTGGTGGGCGACGGCCCGGCGCGGGCGATGCTGGAGGCCAAATATCCCGACGCGGTGTTCCTCGGCGCGCAGTTCGGCACCGATCTGGCGAGCGCCTATGCCGCGGCGGACGTGTTCGTCTTCCCCAGCCGCACCGATACCTTCGGGCTGGTGATGATCGAGGCGCTGGCCTGCGGCACCCCGGTCGCCGCCTATCCGGTCACCGGGCCGGTCGACGTGCTGACGCCGGAGACCGGCGCGATGGACGAGGACCTGGGCGCGGCGATCGACAAGGCGCTCACGCTCGACCGCGCCGCCTGCGCCGCCTATGGTCGCAGCTTCACCTGGGAGGCGAGTGCCCGGCAGTTCCTCACCGCGCTGGTGCCGATCGGTTGCGAGAAGGCGGCCGCCTGAATCGCGGAAACGCTTGCTCCCACGGGCAAGCTCCCCTACATCAAGACCATGTGTGGCCGCCCGTGATGGGCGGCCCTTATTGTTTCAAGTTCCGGAGATCCACCGTGGCCCAGCCGCTGATGCCGCACGCGACCGCTTCCTGGCTGGTCGACAACACGTCGCTGTCGTTCGAGCAGATCGCCGAGTTCTGCGGTCTCCACATCCTCGAAGTGCAGGCGATCGCCGACGATACCGCCGCGACCAAGCTCACCGGTCGCGATCCGGTGCGCGCGCACGAACTGACGATGGACGAGATCGAGAAGGGGCAGGCGAACCCCAATTACGTGCTCAAGATGCAGAAGGGCCCCGAGCAGGTCCGCCGCACCAAGGGTCCGCGCTACACGCCGGTCTCGAAGCGCCAGGACAAGCCGGACGGCATCGCCTGGATCCTGCGCAACCATCCGGAAGTGTCGGATGGCGCGATCGGCAAGCTGATCGGTACCACCCGCACCACCATCGCGGCGATCCGCGACCGTACCCACTGGAACATCGCCAACATCGTGCCGAAGGATCCGGTGACGCTCGGCCTGTGCTCGCAGCGCGAGCTCGACGCGCTGGTGGCCAAGGCCGCCAAGGCCGCCGGCATCGAGGCGCCGACCGACACCCGCCTGGAAGGCGACCGCGAGGCGCTGATCGAGCAACTCCGCGCCGAGCGCTATGCCGCGAGCCACGTCCAGGAGGACGAGCAGGGCCCGATCGAGCACACCGCGGAAAGCCTGTTCAAGCACTGATTTCGCCTTCCCGGGCGTAAACGAGCGGGCCTCGGCGCATCCAGCGCCGGGGCCCGTTCTGCTTCTTGGGGCAGCTTTGCGGAGGCGATCGGGTGGGGTATCAAGCGTTTGGGTGGTGGACCTGTGCCACCTTCACCCTTCCGGCGCTCCGCGCCTCCTTCCCTTTCCCGCCTGCGGGAGAGGGAGGGGGCCCGCCGCCGAAGGTGGTGGGGAGGGTGAGTGGTGTCGGAGAACGCCCGAACGGAGGAGGATCGCCATGTGTGACGAACATACCGCAGCCGACAACGACCGCGCCCTGGGCGGCCTCACCCGCCGCGGCTTCACCGCCGCCGCCGCCGCGACCGGCATGCTGGCGATTCTGCCCAGCCCCGCCAACGCCGCGACCGTGCAGGGCCGCGACGTCACGATCAAGACGGCGGGCGGCACCGCCGACGCCTATTTTGTCGCGCCGACCAGCGGCAAGCACCCCGCCGTGCTGGTCTGGCCCGACATCATGGGCCTGCGCCCCGCCTTCCGGCAGATGGCCGATCGGCTGGCGCAATCGGGCTATGCGGTGCTGACGGTCAACCAGTTCTACCGCTCGACCAAGGCGCCCTTCCTCAAGCCCGGCCAGTCGTTTGACCAGCCCGAGGTGCGGGCGATGATCATGCCGTGGCGCGAACCGCTCACTCCCGCCGCGATCACCGCCGACGCGAAGACCTTCGCTGCCTTCCTCGATGGCCAGCCCGAGGTGGACGGCAAGCGTGGCATGGGCAGCACCGGCTATTGCATGGGCGGCCCGTTCGTCGTGCGCACCGCCGCCGCGCTGCCGGGCCGGGTGAAGGCCGGGGGCAGCTTCCACGGCACGCCGCTGGTGACCGAGGCGGCCGACAGCCCGCACAAGCTGGTGCCGCAGCTGCAGGGCCGCTACCTGTTCGCCATCGCCGAGAATGATGACGCGCGTGCGCCGGGGGACAAGGAAGCGCTGCGTACCGCCTTCGCCGCCGCCAAGGTGCCGGCCGAGATCGAGGTCTATGCCGGCACGATGCATGGCTGGTGCCCGCCGGACAGCCGCGTCTACAACGCCGCCCAGGCCGACCGTGCCTGGGACCGTCTGCTCGCGATCTTCGCCAGCCTCTGATCGGCTTCTGATCGGTTGACCGGCCGGTCGTTTCGTGTTCCCTTCTTGTTCCCGGCGAGGCGAGTCGGGAACAACAGGGGTGGACGGCCATGGCAGATGAACTGATTCTCTATACCAACCCGCAGTCGCGGGGCCGGATCGCGCGCTGGATGCTCGAGGAAGTCGGCGCGACCTACCGGGTCGAGGTGCTCGACTATGCCTCGACGATGAAGGGCGACACCTATCTGGCGATCAACCCGATGGGGAAGGTGCCGGCGATCGTCCATGGCGGCAAGGTCGTCACCGAATGCGCGGCGATCTGCGCCTATCTGGCGGAAGCCTTTCCCGATGCGGGCCTCGCGCCGCTGCCGCAAGAGCGCGCCGACTATTATCGCTGGCTGTTCTATGCGGCAGGCCCGGTGGAACAGGCGACGACCAACAATTTCGCCAAGTTCGAGTCGGGCGAGCAGTCGCGCATGTTCGGCTATGGCAACTATGATCTGGTGGTCGACGTGCTCGACGGGTTGCTCTCGTCGCGCGCCTATGTGACCGGCGACCGCTTCACCGCGGCGGACGTGTATCTCGGCTCGCAGATCGGCTGGACGACGCTGTTCGGCATGCTGCCCAAGCGCGACTCGTTCCTGGCCTATCTCGAACGCGTGCAGAGCCGCGAGGCGTACAAGCGCGCCTGGGCGCTCGACGACGCGGACGCGGAGGCGCAGAAGGCGGCCGAGCCGGCCTGATCGGCATAGCGGCGGGGTTGCGCGCTGGCCGGGCGCAGGGCGGGGCTGCAGATCCGTCCTTGCCGCCCGGGACGAAGCCCGGCGCATTGCGCGATCCACGGGCGGGGATCACGGCTTCGCAGCCGGGTACGGGAGATGGATATGGCCTTTGGGGGTAGTTGCCACTGTGGTGCAGTCGTCTTCGAGATCGCGGCGGAGGCGCCGAAGGAAGCGATGAGTTGCAATTGCTCGCATTGCCGACGCAAGGGCTTCCTGCTGTCGTTCGTGCCAGGCGATGCGCTGTCGATCGTGCAGGGCGAAGCGGCGCTCACCGACTATCGCTTCAACCAGCACAATATCGCCCATCGCTTCTGTTCGGTCTGTGGGTGCCAACCCTTCGGCATGGGCAAGGGGCCGGGGGGCGCCGCGATGGCGGCGATCAATCTGCGCTGCGTACCTACGATCGATCCGGACGACCTTGCCATCCAGAAGGTAGACGGCGCCAGCTTCTGAGCGCTGCCGCGGTGGCGGCGATGGCGCGCGTTTTGGGCGGGTGCGGAAGCCTTCGGCGCGAGTGCCGCGCGCCTGGGTGCCGCCAGCGTCGGGGCGTCGCGCTGCTGCTGCGATGTCGGCCGCGCGGTTACGATGAAGCGGGGGGCGTGCCGGCGCCAATTGGGTGAGTTCCGGGTGCACCCAGCTCCGGTGTGCGGCACCGAGCAAGGCGCGGACCATGTCGCTCGCTCTTCGTCCCGGCGTTGCAGCCCCGGCACGCCCTTCCACATGGGTTGGTCGGTGCCGGGGACGGCGCTGCTCGAAGCCGCGATCCGGCTATCGGTGCGGGTTCAGCCCTCGATCACGTAGTTGAGGAAGTCCGGGATCGGGCCGTTCCAGCCCTCGTCCGGGCCGTCGTCCTGGTCGCGGCGGCGGCGGCGGTCGTCCCGGACCGGGCGCTCCTCACGGACCGGGCGCTCGTCGCGCTGCGGGCGGGCGCGGCTTTCCTCGCGCGGTGCGGGGGCCGCAGGCGCTTCCTCGCGCGCCGGGGCCGCGCGACGCGACCTGGGCTTGGCCGGGGCTTCTGCTGCGGCTTCCTCGCGGCGCGGCTCGGCCTTCTTGGTGTCGCGCTTGCCGCCGCGCGTACGCTTCGGTGCCGGCGCGTCCTCGGCGCCGTCGACCGCGACCGGGCTCGGTACGCGCTCGATCTTGTGGCCGGTCAGCTTCTCGATCTCGGCGATGTTCTCGGCATCCTCGGGGGTCACCAGCGTGTAGGCGGTGCCGGTGGCGCCGCCGCGGCCGGTGCGGCCGATCCGGTGGACATAATCGTCCGGGTGCCAGGGCGCATCGAAGTTGAAGACGTGGCTCACGCCCTTCACGTCGATGCCGCGCGCCGCGACGTCCGAGGCGACGAGGATGTTGACGTCGCCGTTCTTGAACCGGTCCAGCTCGGCGATGCGGGCCGACTGGTCCATGTCGCCATGGATCTCGGCTGAGCGGAAGCCGTGCTTCTTCAGGCTCTTGTTCAGGTCGCGCACGGTCGTCTTGCGGTTGCAGAAGATGATCGCGTTGGACACTTCATCCTGCTGCAGCAGGCGGCGCAGCACGTCGCGCTTCACATGCGCGGTCGCCGACACCTGGACGATGCGCTGGGTGATGTTGGTGTTGGTGCTGGCGGGACGCGCCACTTCGATCGTCTTGGGATCGGAGAGGAAGCGATCCGCCAGTTTCTTGATCGGCGGCGGCATCGTCGCCGAGAACAGCAGCGTCTGGCGCACCTTGGGCAGCTTGGTGCAGATTTCCTCGATATCGGGGATGAACCCCATGTCGAGCATCCGGTCCGCCTCGTCGATCACCAGCAGGCTGCAGCCGGTGAGCAGGATCTTGCCGCGGCCGTAGAGGTCCATCAGCCGGCCCGGCGTGGCGATGAGCACGTCGACGCCCTTTTCCAGCGCCTTGACCTGATCGCCCATCTGCACGCCGCCGATCAGCAGCGCCATCGAGAGCTTGTGGTTGACGCCGTACTTTTCGAAATTCTCCGCGACCTGCGCCGCCAGTTCGCGCGTCGGCTCGAGGATCAGCGAGCGCGGCATCAGCGCGCGGGTGCGTCCTTCGCCGAGCACGTCGATCATCGGCAGCACGAAAGCGGCGGTCTTGCCGGTGCCCGTCTGGGCGATGCCGATCAGGTCCTTGCCCATCAGCACCGACGGGATCGCCTGGCGCTGGATCGGAGTCGGCTCGGTATAGCCGGCGTCGGTCACCGCGCGGAGAAGGTCGTCAGAAAGGCCGAGATCGGCAAAGCTCATGCAAATGTCCGGAAATAGGGCGCGTTGCTAGGCACCTTTACAGAAGGCATGGCGCTTGCGGATTCAGCCGCAAAAGTCAAGCTCAGCGTGCGCGAACGAGGTTCTTGAACGCCTGAACGGGGCAGGTCCTACCCGATCTGGAACGCAGCGCGTCGCGCCCGGCGCAGAACTTGGCGTCCTTGGTCGGCTTCAGATAGGCGCCCGAGTAGAAGCCGAGCGCCGGGCATTCGGCGCCGAGCTTGGCGCGGAGCAGCGATCCGTCCTCCAGGATCAGGTCGACGCTGTCGGCGGCGTTGACGGTGAAGCCCTGGATGCGGCCGACTGCGACGCAGCTCTTCGCGCGGCGCTCCACCACCGCCGGCGATTCGCGGACGACGATCGTGGTGGTCGTCACCGTCATGCGGGGCACGTGGATCGAGACATGCTGCTGGAAGGACGGCGCGATGGCGGCATCGACGGCCATGGCCGGGCGCGCCGCAGGGGCGGCGAGCAGCAGCGCAAGGCCGGCAGCGGCGATCGGCAGTTTCAACATGGTGGGATCGGACGGTAGATGCATCGGCTTGAACGGTGGATGAACTGCCGCACGCCATGCTAGTGCGCAACCATCATGATGACTCCCGAGCAGCAGCGCATCACCGCCTTTGCCGCCGAACGCTTCGGCCCCAAGGCGGTCACCACCGATCCGCACGATATCGAGCCCTGGCTTATCGACTGGCGTCGGCGCTACCAGGGCGCGGCGCCCGCGATTCTCTCGCCCGGCTCGACCGAGGAGGTGAGCGCGCTGGTGGCGCTGGCCAATGATCTCGGCGTCGCGCTGGTGCCGCAGGGCGGCAATACCGGTATGGTCGGCGGGGCGATCCCGCCAGCGGACGGATCGGCGCTGCTGGTCTCGACGCGCCGGATGCACCGCATTCGCCGCATGGATGCCGATGCCAATCTGGCCGTGGCCGAGGCCGGCGTGATCCTCGGCACCTTTCGCGAGGCGGCCGAGGCGGCGGGGCGCCGCTTTCCGCTCGATCTCGGCGCGCGGGGGAGTGCCACGATCGGCGGTCTCGTCTCCACCAATGCCGGCGGCGTGCAGGTGCTGCGCTTCGGCACGATGCGCGCGCTGGTCGCGGGCGTCGAGGCGGTGCTGCCCGACGGGTCGGTGCATGACGGGCTGTCGGCGCTTAAGAAGGACAATCGCGGCTACGATCTCAACCAGTTGCTGGTCGGCGCCGAGGGTACGCTGGGCATCGTCACCGCCGCGACGCTGCGGCTGGTGCCGGCGGCGGCGGCGCGGGCGGTCGCCTGGGTGGGGCTGGAGAGCCCGGCCAAGGCGCTCAGCCTGCTGCGCCGGCTGCAGGCCGCGACCGACATGGTCGAGAGCTTCGAGATCATGCCCGACGACACCGTCGCGCTGGTGCTCGCGCATGTGCCGGGCACGCGGCTGCCGCTCGCCGGTACGCATCGCTGGCATGTGTTGATCGAAGCGGTGACGAGCGATCCGGCTGCCGAGGCGCCGGCGACGGTGCTGGAGCGGATGTTGGCCGAGGCCTTCGAGGCGGGGCTGGCCGAGGACGCCGTGATCGCGGCAAGCGAAGCGCAGGCCGAAAGCTTTTGGCGTATTCGGCACGCGATTTCCGAGGCCGAGCGCTCGGCCGGGCCAGCGGTGCAGCACGACATCTCGGTGCCGGTGGAGGACATGCCGCGCTTCATGGTCGAAGGGGGCGCCGAGGCCGAGGCGCGCTTCCCCGGAACGCATGCGATCGCCTATGGCCATCTCGGCGACGGCAATGTCCATTTCCACGTCCGCGCGCCCAAGGGGGTGGACCGCAACCGCTGGTATGCCGAGGACGCGCCGCACATCACCCGTCTGGTGCACGACATGGTGGTCGCCGCCGGCGGGTCGATTTCGGCCGAGCACGGCATCGGGCAGATGAAGCGGGACGAACTCGCGCGCCTGTCTACGCCGGCGCGGATGGCGGCACTGCGCGCTATCAAGACCGCGCTCGATCCCAAGCTGATTCTCAATCCGGGAAAGCTGGTCGCGCTTGCGCCTGAAACATTGAGCAAATAGACCCCGGCGCGGTTGAAACGCCTTTCGACGAATAAAGTTCTCAGGAGATCCTCATGGCCAGCGCGCCGCAGCAGTCGCTTCCCTTGTTCTACAATCAGCTCGAACCGCTTTCGAGCCAGGTCCATGCCGATTTCCGCACGCGTTCGACCGACCGCGCTGCCTTCCTCGCCAACCAGCACGCGGTGCCGGTGACCGTCGAGGAATTCCCGCTGGTGCAGCGCTTCATGCCGATCGTCTTCTCGGTGGGCGAGGATCCCGTGCCGCTGGCGCTGATGGGCCTGAACGAAGGCGTGAACACCTTCTTCGACGCCGAAGGCAAGCTGGTCGACCCGAACTTCTACGTGCCGGCCTATATCCGCCGCTATCCGTTCCTGCTCGCGCGCCTGCGCCCGGAGAGCGACGAGCTGTCGCTGTGCTTCGATCCGACCTCGGACGTGATCGGCAAGTTCGAGGAGGGCGAGGCCCTGTTCGAGAATGGCGAGCCGAGCGAGATCACCAAGAACATCCTGCAGTTCAACGAGCAGTTCGAAACCGCCGGTGCCCGCACCAGCCAGTTCATGCGCGAGCTGAAGGACATGAACCTGCTGATCGACGGCGAAGTCTCGATCCAGCCGGACGGCGCGGCGCAGCCCTTCATCTACCGCGGCTTCATGATGGTCGACGAGAACAAGCTGAACGAGATGCGCGGCGACCAGCTGCGCAAGATCGTCCAGAACGGCATGCTGCCGCTGATCTACGCCCACCTCTTCTCGCTGGCGCAGATGCGCGAGCTGTTCGCCCGCCAGATGCGCGCAGGCTGGCAGCCCGAGGTCCAGCTGGTCGGCTGATACTACTTAATCCTCTCCTCCTTGGAGGAGGGGATTGGGCGGAAGGATTTCAGACCAGAAGTCGGTCTCGGTGAGACCCTGCCCACCCCAACCCCTCCCCTTGAGGGGAGGGGCTTAGAGCCTGTTTGGAAATTTGCTCTTTCGCGAATTTCCAAACGGTCTCTTAGATGCTGCGATGATCCGGCATCTCCGGCCGCCTGGCGGCCCCCAAAAAACCACCCCGCCGTTCAATCGAAGAACTTCTGCGATGAGTTGCCTTGAACTCGGTCGCCTGCTCTCTATATCTTGTAGGTACGGCTCGTGTCCCCCCTTTCGCGATGCCGTGCGACGCGCCTTCGGGCGTGTCTCCTCCCTGAACCTTGGCCACCTCGTGGGTAACCACGGGGTGGTTTTTTTACGTGGCGATTACTCGGCGGCGAGCGCGCCGGGCAGGGTCTCGTCGGCGAGCGCGTCGATGATCGCGCGCAGCAGCGCCGCCACTGTCTCGGCACCGGGGCCGAGTTGGTCCAGCTGCGCATCCAGATAGAGCGACCGATCGATTTCGAGCTGCAGCGCATGCACGCCGCGGCGCGGGTCGCCGTGCCGCTCGAGGATATGGCCGCCGGCATAGGGCGTGTTGGCGGCGACCGCGATGCCGTGCTGCCGCGCGACGGCCTCCACCCGCGCCCCGAAGCGCGCGGCGGCGGCACGGCCGAAGCGATCGCCGATCACCAGCCGCGGCGCGCTTTCGGGCGACCCCAGCGGCGGCATCGAGTGGATGTCGAGCAGCAGCGCGATGCCGAAGCGCGCCCGCGCCGCCGCCAGCGCCTCGGCGAGCGCGAGATGATAGGGGCGGTGGTCGGCATGGATGCGCGCGGTCACGTCCTCGGCGGCGAAGCGCCCGCGCCACAGCTGGCCGAGCGTGCCCACCCGCCGCGGCACCAGCCCCAGCCCGCTGCGCACCTTGGCCGACAAGGGGCGCCCGAGCAGATGCGCGCCCTCGTCGATCTGGGGGTCGCGTTCGTGCTCGGCGCGGTTGAGGTCGATCCAGGCACGGGCGCGGGTGGCGACGAACAAGGTCTCGTCGCGCCGTGCGCCCAGCGCCAGCGAATCGACATGCCGGTCCTCCAGCGCGCGCAGCACGGCGGGGGAAACGCGCAGGGCTGCAAGCAGCGACTCCGGATAGTCGCGCCCGCCATGGGGGGCGGAGAGCAGCACGGGGCTTTCCGGCGGTACCGGCCCGTAGCGATCGAAGCTGGCGGCGCTAGTCACCCGGGTAGCCTAGGCGCGCGCGCGCGTACGGGCAAATGATAGGGTGGCGGCGGCTGGAAAATCTTAAGGCCTTGCCGCATAAGGAGCGGGCGGTTGGTACCTAATGGGGTGAAGATGATCCGGATTCTGCTGGCCGAGGACGACCGCGTGATGCGCGAATACCTCACCCGCGCGCTGGAGCGCTCGGGCTATGCGGTCAGCGCTGTCGATCGCGGCACGGCGGCAGTGCCGCTGCTCGAGACCGAGCGATTCGACCTGCTCCTCACCGACATCGTGATGCCCGAAATGGACGGGATCGAGCTCGCCCAGCGTGCCGCCGAGATCGCGCCGGAGATGCGGGTGATGTTCATCACCGGCTTCGCCGCGGTGACGCTGCGCGCCGGCAAGCAGGTGCCGCAGGCGCGCGTGCTGTCCAAGCCGTTCCACCTGCGGGACTTGGTGCTGGAGGTCGATCGGATGTTCGAATCGGAAAATGTGGGGCTGAACTGAAAATTAGCGCTTGCGCGGGGGGCAGACCCCCGCTAGAGGCGCGCTTCCCGAGTTTCGGGCGCGTAGCTCAGTGGTAGAGCACTGTGTTGACATCGCAGGGGTCGCAAGTTCAATCCTTGCCGCGCCCACCATCAAAAACCCCGCCAAGCCACCGGCTTGGCGGGGTTTTTGATTTTGTGGCGGTTTTGATTCGCGTCTCGACGCAAGCCGGCGATTCGCGGCTGGTGTGCTGGCATCCTGACCGCGCTTGCAGCTTGGCGTGGCGGGTGTTCCGGCGTATCGGCCCCGATGCCGACCGTGGCGCCCGCAGAATTTTTTCCGCTTGTGGTGCGGATCCCGCAGGTCCGCGTCGTCGAAGGGCGTGGATTGTTGTTGCGCAACGTGTCGCCGGCGGAGGCCAACGTTTCGGAGCATGCGGGGTGCTCCGGAGTGTCCGGGTCGAACAAAAGCTGGCAAGTTGGCGGGACGATCGCAATGATGACAAGGGGATCCGCGATTGTCGCCACATTATAGCAGCGGACGAATCCGCGTTCTCACCTTCCTCCACAGCTTCGCGCCGGGCGGCGTGGAGCGTGTGGCGCTGCGGCTGGTCCGGCACTGGCGCGCGATGGGCGTGGACGCGCCGCTGTTCCTCGGCCGCGAGGACGGGGCGATGCGCGACGAGTTCGCCGATGTCGCCTATGAAATGCCGCGCCAGCCGCGCAGGCACCAGGGCGGCTGGGAAACGCTGTGGATGATCCTCACGCTGCCCGCTGCGATTCGGCGGCTGCGGCCCGACGTGCTGTTCGTCGCCGGTTCCACCTACACGATCGTCGCAGTGGCGATGACGCTGCTGCTCGGGCGGCGCTGCCCGCCAATCGTCGTCAAGGTCAGCAACGATCTCGCGCGGCGCGACCTCAATCCGCTTGGTCGCTTTTTCTGGCGCGCATGGCTGCGAATCCAGGCGCGGTGCGCGCGCAGCTGGGTGGTGATGGACGAGGCGATGCTCCCCGAACTGCCGCCGGTGATGGCGCAGCGCGGCCATGTCGTTCACGATCCGGCGATCTGCGCGATGCAGTTGCTGCCCGAGCGCGCCCAGCGCCCCGCCGGGCCGCGCCGCTTCGTGGCGATCGGCCGGCTGGCGCCGCAGAAGCATTTCGCGTTGATGCTGCGCGCCTTCGCCCGCGCGGTGCAGCCGGGCGAGACGCTGACGATCTTCGGCGACGGCGCCGAACGGCCCATGCTGGAAGCGCTCGCCGCATCGCTGGGCATCGCCGATCGCGTCCGCTTCGCCGGCCATGTCGCCGATGCGCCCGCGCATCTGCACGACTATGACGTGCTGCTGATGTCCTCGCGCTACGAGGGCGTGCCGGCGGTGGTGATCGAGGCGCTGGCCGCGGGCCTCGCCGTCGTTTCCACCGATTGCGGGGCGGGCCTGCGCAGCCTGCTCAGCCAGGGCCGTTTCGGCATGATCGTGCCGCAGAACGAAGCGCTGCTCGCCGAGGCGATCCGTACCGCACCCTGTGCGACTCCGGATCGGCCGGCGCTGCTCGCCTCGCTGCGGCGTTTCACCATCGAACGTTCGGCGCAGGATTATCTTGCGCTGTTCGTCGCGGCAGCGGAAGCGCATGCCGCCCGCCGGCCGATGCCGGTGGAGCAAGAGGTTCCTGCATGAAGTCTCCCGTGCAGGCGGTCCGCACCGCCTATGCATCGCTTTCGACGACCACCCGGGAACGGCTGCTCGCGATCATCGGCCTCGCCTTCTCGGCGGCCATCCTAGTCGCGGTGTTCTGGCAGCTCGACGGGATCGATTTCTCCGTACTTACCCAGACGCCGACCAATCCGTTGTTCTGGCTGTGCTTCGTCGCGACCTATGTGCTGTCGCCGTTCATGGACTGGCTGATCCTGCGCCGGATCTGGGGGCTGGGCGCCGCTGCCTTTCCCGCGCTGCTGCGCAAGCAGGCGGCCAATGAAGTCGTGCTCGGCTATTCGGGCGACGCGCAGCTCTATGTCTGGGCGCGGCGGACGCTGGGCCCCGAGGGTCGGCCGTTCGAGACGCTGCGGGACGTGGCGGTCACCTCGGCGCTGGCGGGCAATCTCGTCACCTTGGCGATGCTGGTGCTCAATGCGCCGATCGTCCATGGGCTCGCCAAGGGCGCGCTGTTCACTACGCTGCTGATCTCGACCGCGACGATCGTGCTCTCGTCGCTGGCGATCTTCTTCTTCCGCCGCTTCGTCTTCGCGCTGCCGCCGCGGCAGCTGGCGGTGACGATCGGCATCCATACCGCCCGGATCCTGCTCAGCCTGGTGCTCACCGCATTACTGTGGAAGCTGCTGCTGCCCTCGGTGTCGGTGGCGGCGCTGTTTCTGGTCGGCACGCTGCGGATGATGATGTCGCGGCTGCCCTTCGTGCCTGCCCGCGAGGCGCTGCTCGCACCGCTGATCGTTGCGCTGCTCGGCGACGCTGCCGGGCTGGCGGGCGCGGTGCTGTTCGTCGCCACGCTGATGCTGGCGGCGCATGTCGTGGTCGGCGGCGTTTCGGCGCTCGCCGACTTCGTCGCGCGTCCCCGGCCGCGCCTGGCCTGAGTCGCGCAAAAAGACGCTGGCGCCCGCGTGCCGCAGCCGCCATCAGCCGCGCCGGTATCAAGGATGAGGGACGGGTGATGGCGAAGACGGCGCTGGTGATCGGCGCGCTGCTGGCGGGGGTGCTGCTCGGCTTTGCCGCGCGCTGGCCCGCGGGCGCGTTCCTGGTGCCGTGGATCGACCTGGTCGCGCCGATCGGCGCCTTCTGGATCCGCGCGCTGACCATGACCCTGGTGCCGCTGGTGTTCGCGCTGGTGGTGAGCGGCGTGGTCAACGCGGTGCGCCACGGCCAGGGCGGGCGGCTGCTTGCGACCAGCTTCGCGGTATTCCTGCCGATGCTGGTGCTTGCCGCGCTGCTTGCCTGGGGGGCGCTGGAGATCGTGCTGTGGCTGTTCCCGTTGGGGCCGGACCCGCTCGCCGGGCTCCTCACCGCGGGCCCGCCGGCGGTGCCGCACGTGCCGAGCGCCTCCGAACAGATCCTCGCCATCCTGCCCGAAAACCCGATCGCGGCGGCGGCCAGCGGCGCGATGCTGCCCTTGGTGGTGTTTGCGATGCTGCTGGGCGTGGCGATCGCCCGCACCGAGGGCAACGGCCTGGCGGGGGTGATCGACGAACTGGCCAAGGCGATGACGCGGATCGTCGACTGGATCCTGCTCGCCGCGCCGATCGGCATCTTCGTGCTGGCGATGGGGGCGGGCAAGGCGGCGGGGGCGAGCGTCGCCGGCGTGCTGGCGCGCGACGTGGCGGCGGAGATCCTGTTCTGCCTGCTCGCGATCGGGATGTGCTATCTGCTCGTCTTCGGGCTACGGGCGATGCCGCTCGGGCGGTTCGCGCGCGGCATCGTGCCCGCGCAGGCGACCGCGGCGGGGACCTGCTCGTCGATGGCGACCGCGCCGGTCTCGATGGACGTGGCGCTCAACGGGCTGCAATTGCCGCGGGAAGTGGCGGGCACCACGCTGCCGCTTGCCATCTCCACGTTCCGATTGGCGACGACGGGGGTCACCGTGATCGAGGTATTCCTGGCGGCGCATGCGGCGGGCGTACACGCCTCGCCGGTGCAATGGGTGCTGGCGGGGCTGTCGGCGGTGATCGCGGGCATCGCCACGCCGGGGCTGCCGGGGGCGGCGATCCTCTATGCCTGCGACGCGCCGGGCATGCAGATCCTCGGCGCGCCGCTGGCGATGATCCCGCTCTACATCGCGGTATCGGCGATCCCGGACATGTTCATCACCACCGCCAGCGTCACCGGCCAGGTGACCGCGACGACCCTGGTCGCGCGGCTGGTCAGGCGAGGGAGCTGAGACCGGGCAGGGTGCCTGCGGCGATCGTCATGCTGCGACCGCCGATCCAGGCCTCGCCGTCTGCATCGTAATCGACGAAGATGCGCCCGCGCCGATCCAGCCTTGTGCCTTGTGCGGCGACATAGCTGCCGGTCACGCGGCCGCTGTCGTACAACCACTGCGCCGCCGAGGCGTTGAAGCTGCCGGTCACCGGATCCTCGATCACCGTGCCGAACGCGCCGCTGAAGATGGTGCGGATTTCCCAATCCACGGGTCTCCCCGCCGGGTGCGCGCCGATCAGGCCGATCTCGATCCGGTCGTCGGAGTGCCGCACCGGCTCTACGGCGAGGACGGCTTCCGCCGAGTCGAGCAGTACCGCAACCCAGCCGGGCCCGTTGTCCGCCCAGGCAGCATCGACGATCGCTTCCGGAGCGATCCGCAGCGCCGCCGCGAGCGTTGCGCGGGTCTCCGCATCCACGGGCCCGCTCCGCAGCAGCGGCGGCGCCGCGAAGGCGAGGCGGTCGCCCTCGGGGCGGATCGGGATCAGCCCGGCGCCGCATTGCTGGACGATCCGGTCCGCTGCCGCCGCCGCGCCGCCCGCCGCCAGCCAGGCGTGGCAGGCGCCCAGCGTCGGATGGCCGGCAAAGGGCAGTTCGCGATCGAGGGTGAAGATGCGGGCGTGATAGTCGGCGCCCGGCACGCTCGGGGGCAGCAGGAACACCGTCTCGCTCAGGTTGAACCAGCGGGTGATCGCCTGCATCGTCTCGGTGTCGAGATCGCCGCCGCCCTGCACCACCGCCAGCGGATTGCCGGTGAACGGGCCGTCATGGAACACGTCGACCAGCGAAAAGGGCGTCGTCATCTGCTGCATCTCCCCCGCCGCGCGTGCGGCACGCGGCGGGAGATTGCCGATTGTCGCGCGCATGGCAAGCGGATGCCGAACGGCCTTGCGGCCGCCGCTCCCCTGGGAGCGACGGCCGTGCAGCCTGGTTCGATCGGATCAGAAGGTGATGCCGAAGCCGGCGCTGATCGTCTCGCCGCTGTCCTTGCCGGTGAATGAGCCGGTGCGGTTGTTGGTCTTCCAGTGGATCAGGTTCAGCTGAACGCGGATGATGCTGTCCAGATACCAGTTGGTGCCGATCGTCGCGGCCTCGCCCTTGGTGGCGTTCGGGATGCCGGAATATTCGAGATTCTCGTACCGGGCGAGGATCTCGATCGCGCCCGGGCCGCCGTCGAACACCGGCCGCAGCACGCGCGGCTGGGCGAAGGTGCCGAGGCGCGGGTTGTACGGCGGCAGGTCGCCGGTGACGAAGAAGCCGGTCGACAGGCTCCAGGCCTTGCTCTCGAAGTCCGGGCGGCCGGCGTTGAGATGCGCGACGCGCTTGCCGGCCTCGCCCATCACCCAGAACGGGCCGGCATAGCCGCCCAGTTCGGCGCCATAGCCGGTGGTGCCGGTGCCGCCGACCAGCGTGCCGGTCTGCACGCGCAGATTGCCGTTGAAGCGGCCGCCGATCACGGTGTTGCGGGTCAGCGTGCCGGGTCCGCGCGACGACAGCGCCTCGTCGAAGCCCCACAGGCCGACATGGACGAGCGAGCGACCGGTCTTGTAGGGATTCCAGTGCGCGCGGGCCATCACGGTGCGGCTGTCATTGGTGGCCTGGGTGGCATCGACGCTGTCGCCGCTGAGCGTGATCGAGGCGTGGCCGGTATTCCAGAACAGGCGCGACATCAGCGCGATGCCATAGAAACCGCGCTGCGGAATGATCGAGGTGCCGACGACGTTGCGTTCCAGGAAGGGCGGCGCATCCGACCCGCCCGAACCTTCGAACCCGCGATCGTTGAACATGTTGCCGAAGCGGACGTCGTAGGAAACCTTGCCGATGTCGTTGCGCCAGCCGACGAACATCGTGCCGACGTCCGAGGTGTTGTCGGCGAAGTCGTTTTCGAACTGGTAGAAGAAGTGCGGGCCGACCGCGCCTTCGATACCGATACGCAGCGCGCGCGCGCCGGTGGTCGTGATGTTGCGGGTGTCGTAGTTCGAGCCGAAGGTCGAGCTGGCATGGTTGATGATACGGCCGCGCATCTTGAACAGGAACTTGCCGTCGGCGGAGCGGAAGATCGGCAGGCCCCCGCGCCATTCGGTGTTGACGTTCGAGACGTTCTCCAGCGCACGCGCCTGGGCGACGGTCTGATCGGCGAGATCGGCAGCCGCGAGCTGCGGCGCAAAGGAATCGGCGACCATCTCGTCATTGGCGACGCTGACGCGCCGCTGCGGCGCTGCCTGCTGCTGCGTCGGCGCGGCAGCGGAGGCGCTGGCGGTGGGCGCGACGGGCCGGGCGCTTTCGATCTTGTCGAGACGGGCGCGCAGCGCGGCGATCTCTTCGGCCTGCGCCTTGAGCAGTTTGATCAGCTCGGCCTGATCTCCCGGCGTGTTCTGGGCGAGCGCCGGCGTGGCGAAGAGCAGCGCCGAAAGCGCCGCGCCCGCCAGGAACTTCGTCTTCATCGTGACAACCCCGTTTGTTGGTCCTGTGTCGCCAAGGGCAACTGAGTACCAGTATAGGACGGGACTATCGCAATGATCCGGCAATGAAATGAAAGATACGGGTTTACGTAGAAATGCAATGGTGGCGTGTAAGGCGAATAAACCGACCGTCTTTTGGTTATCGGTACGTGAAAGTGGACGTATTTTCCGTTATTGCGTTTGCACTTGTTCGCCGTTCCTGATGATCTGCTAGTGCGTTATATCCAATTTGATTACTCAGGTGTTGTGCCTGGCCTAGGTGTTTTCCCGAGAGCCTCGATGTGATCGTCACAGGGCCTTGTCCATTCGCACCAGCGGCACGCACACGCCGTCGATCGCGGTGGGCAGGATCGGCTCCACCTGGGCATAGCCGCAGGCTTCGTAGAGCGGCACGCCGGCCATGGTCGCCATCATTTCGGCGCGCGTGAAACCGGCGGCGCGGGCGGCCTCCTCGCATAGGCCGAGTATGCGGCGACCGATGCCACGGCGGGTGAAATCGGGATTGGTGTACATCGCCCGGATCTTGGCGGCGTCGTGGGCGGGATCGAGCCTTTGCGGCGCGCGGGCGACGATGCTCGCGTCGCCGCCATAGAGCGTCGCGCGGAACGACCAGCCGCCGCAACCGGCGATCGTGCCCGCGCCGTCCTCGACAAGGAAATAGGTCTGGTCGGCGATCAGCTGGGTGTCGAGACCCATCACCTGGTGGCTGGCGGCGATCTGCTCGGGGGTGAGGAAATCGTGCTGGAGCTGCGCGATCGCGCGGGCCATCACCGCCCGCAGCGCCTCCAGGTCGTCTGGCTGGGCGAGGCGGTGGGGGAAGTCGGGCATCGGCGAGTTCCTGCGCATTCCTCCCCGTTCCGCAGGGCTATCGCATTTGAACCCGAAGGATATCGGCGCATCGAAAACCATCGTTATCCCGGCTTCCGCCGGGATGACGGGAGTCCTTGGCCATATGCGATTGCCCACCCGGCACGGGGAGGGGTGTTGCCATTCTTAGTGGTTGTCGCGCGGGATGCCGTGCGTCTGGGCGATGCGCTGGAACTGCTCGGCGCCCTCCAGGATCGCGCCGGTGTTCATCTGGCCGACCACCGCGCGCTGGATCGCCTGCCACGGCGTCTGCGAGGCCGGATAGGCATAGCCGCCCGCCTCGGCCAGCACGCGGCGGCGCTCGGCGAGCTCGTCGGCCGGGATCAGCACGTCGGCGGTGCCGCGCTTGAGGTCGATCCGCACCCGGTCGCCGGTCTTGAGCAGCGCCAGGCCGCCCATCGCCGCCGCCTCGGGCGAGGCGTTGAGGATCGAGGGCGAGGCCGAGGTGCCCGACTGGCGGCCGTCGCCGATGCACGGCAGCGCATGCACGCCCTCGCGGATCAGATAGGCCGGCGCGCGCATGTTCACGACCTCGGCCGCACCCGGATAACCGATCGGGCCGGCGCCGCGCATCACCAGCAGCGTGTCGGTGGTGATGCCGACGGCGGGGTCGTCGATGCGGTGGTGGTAATCCTCGGGGCCGTCGAACACCACGACCGGGCCTTCGAACGCCTCCGGGTCGTTCGGGTTGGAGAGGTAGCGGTCGCGGAATTCGGGGCCGATCACGCTGGTCTTCATGATCGCCGCGTCGAACAGGTTGCCGCGCAGCACGATAAAGCCGGCTTCCTCGACCAGCGGCTCCTCGAAGCGGCGGATGACCTTCTCGTCCTCGATCGTCGCATGGCGGCAATTCTCGCCGATGGTCTTGCCGTTGGCGGTGATCGCATTCTCGTGGATCAGGCCCTGCTGCATCAGCTGGGCGACCACCGCGGGCACACCGCCGGCGCGGTAATAATCCTCGCCGAGATACTCGCCCGCAGGCTGCAGGTTGACCAGCAGCGGCACCTTGTGGCCGTGGGTCTGCCAATCGTCGAGCGCGAGCTCGGCGCCGACATGGCGTGCAATCGCGGCCAAGTGGATCGGGGCGTTGGTCGAGCCGCCGATCGCCGAGTTGACGACGATCGCGTTGAGGAATGCCTCGCGCGTCAGGATGTCGGAGGGCTTGAGGTCTTCCGCCACCATGTCGACGATGCGCTTGCCGGTGCGATAGGCGACTTCCTGGCGGTCACGGTACGGCGCGGGGATCGCCGCCGAACCCGGCAGCATCATGCCCAGCGCCTCGGCGAGGCTGTTCATCGTCGTCGCGGTGCCCATGGTGTTGCAATAGCCAGTCGACGGCGCCGAGGAGCTGACCAGACGGATAAAGCCTTCGTCATCGATCTCGCCGGCGGCGAGCAGCTCGCGTGCCTTCCACACGATCGTGCCGGAGCCAGTGCGCTCGCCGCGGTGCCAGCCGTTGAGCATCGGCCCGACCGACAGCGCGATCGCCGGGATGTTGACGGTGGCCGCCGCCATCAGGCAGGCCGGGGTGGTCTTGTCGCAGCCGGTGGTCAGCACCACGCCGTCGATCGGATAGCCGTAGAGCAGCTCGACCAGACCGAGATAGGCGAGGTTGCGATCGAGTCCCGCGGTCGGGCGCTTGCCGGTTTCCTGGATCGGGTGGACCGGAAACTCGATCGCGATGCCGCCGGCCTCGCGGATGCCTTCGCGGATGCGCTCGGCCAGCACCAGGTGGTGGCGGTTGCAGGGGCTCAGGTCCGAACCCGTCTGGGCGATCCCGATGATCGGCTTGCCCGAGCGCAGTTCCTCCAGGCTCAGCCCATAGTTGAGATAGCGCTCGAGATAGAGCGCCGTCATATCAACGTTGTCAGGGTTATCGAACCAGGCGCGGCTGCGCAGCTTGGGGGCAGAGTCGGTCATCGGAAAAGCCTTGCGGGAGGGGTAAGGTCAGTTGGTCGTCGAGAAGCGATAGACGATCAGGTTGCGGTACGTCTGCCCCGGATCGAGCCGCGCCGAGCCGAGCGCCGGCTGGTTGGGCGTATCCGGGAAGACCTGGGGTTCGAGGGCGAGGGCGTCGCCCTGGCGATAGGCATGGTTGGACTTGCCGATCGCGGTGCCATCGAGAAAGTTGCCGGTATAGAATTGGACGCCCGGCTGGTTGGAGAGGATCTCCATCACCCGGCCGCTCGACGGATCCTCGACGCGGGCATGGAGCACCGGCTGGGCCGAGGGAGCCTTGGCGATCACGAAATTCTCGTCATAGCCCTGGCCGAACACGATCTGCGGATCGCGGCCATCGCGGATGCGGCTGCCGATCACGGTCGGCTTGCGGAAGTCGAACGGGGTGCCTTCGACCGGGCGGAGCTGGCCGGTGGGGATCAGCGTCTTGTCGACAGGCGTCGTGGTCTCGGCGGGAATCGTCACGACATGGTCGTAGATCGAGCGCTGCGAGGCTTCGCCGGCGAGGTTGAAGAAGCTGTGGTTGGTGATGTTGACGATGGTCGGCTTGGTCGTGGTGGCGGTATATTCGACCGACAGCTCGTTCTTCTCGTTCAGCGCATAGGTGGCGGTGACGGTGAGCTGGCCGGGATAGCCTTCCTCGCCATCGGCGGAGACATAGCGGAGCGTCACGCTCGACGTCTCGCCGCTCGTCACCTTCTCGACGGTCCACAGCCGCTTGTCGAAGCCCTTGGGGCCGCCGTGGAGCGCGTTGGGGCCGTTGTTCTTGGCGAGCGTATAGGTCTGGCCGTCGATGCTGAAGGTGCCGCCCTTGATGCGGTTGGCGTAGCGGCCGACGGTGGCGCCGAAATAGTTGGGGGCGACCAGATAGCCCTGCATGTCGTTATAGCCGAGCGTCACGTCCTCGGACTTGCCGTTGCGGTCGGGTGCCGAGAGCGACTGGAGGATCGCGCCGTAGCTGATAATCGTGGCGCGCATGCCATGGCCGTTGGTGAGGGTGATGGCCTCTACCTTCTGGCCGTCGGCGGTGGTGCCGAAGGCGGCACGCGTGGCTTCGCCGGCCTGTGCGGACAGCGGAATCATCGCGGTGGCGAGCAGCGCGCCCTTGATAAGATAATTCATGCAATGCCTCTCCCTATCGGTTATCGCTGCTGCAAGCGGCGACGCGGCCGTTGACGCTGGACATCGGGTTGAATACTCCGACTAGAAAGCGAAGAGCAACCCCGCCGCGCCTGCCCGTGGCAAAAAACGAGAGGATCATACCAGCATGGCGGTCATGCCAACGTCAAAGGCTGCTCCGGCGGGGGCCGGGCAAGCCTCTCCCCCAACGCAATATGGACGCGCATTGGCCCTGCTGGCCACGCTGTTCTTCATGTGGGGCTTCATCACCGTGATCAACGGCACGCTGCTGCCGCATCTGCGCAGCGTGTTCGAACTCAGCTATTTCCAGGCGGCGCTGATCGAGAGCGTCTGGTTCATCGCCTATTTCTTCGCCTCGATTCCCTCGGCCAAGCTGATCGAGCGGATCGGCTACCAGAAGTCGCTGGTCGTCGGGCTGCTGATCATGGCGGCGGGCGCGCTGGGCATGACGCTGGCGGCGAGCCTGCCCTCCTACGGCGTGACGCTGTTCATGCTGTTCGTGATCGCCAGCGGCATCACGCTGCTGCAGGTCGCGGCCAACCCCTATGTCGCGGTGATCGGCCCGTCGGAGACCGCCTCGTCGCGGCTCAACCTCGTGCAGGCGATGAACTCGGCCGGCACGATGCTCGCGCCGCTGTTCGGTGCTTATCTGATCCTCGGCCGCTCGAAGGGCGGCACGGCGGAGGCGGGCGCGACGCTCACCCAGGCCGAGCGCCTGGCCGACGCGCATGCGGTGATCCTGCCGTACGTGCTGGTCGCCGTCGTGCTGTTGGTGCTGGCGATCGTGATCGCGCGCTTCCCGCTGCCGGCGATGGGCTCTGCGACGAGCCGCGTCGCCAAGGAGGAGCGCAAGCACCATTCCTTGTGGAACCACCGCAACCTGGTGTTCGGCATCGGCGCGATCTTCATCTACCTGATCGCCGAGATCGGCGTCGGCAACCTGTTCGTGAATTTCGTCAGCCGTCCCGAGATCGGCAACATGACGACCGAGCAGGCGGGCCGCTACCTCACCCTGCTCTGGGGCGGGATGATGGTCGGCCGCTTCGTCGGTTCGGCGATCATGCAGAAGGTGGATGCGGGGATCGTGCTCGCCGCCTTCTCGATCGCCGCGTTCATCGTGATGATGGTCACCGTGTTCACCCAGGGCGAAGTGGCGATGTGGTCGCTGATCCTGGTGGGCCTGTTCCACTCGATCATGTTCCCGACGATCTTCACCCTCGGCATCAAGGGCCTCGGCCCGCTGACCGAAGAGGGCTCGGGCCTGCTGATCATGGCGATCGCCGGCGGCGCGCTGGTGGCGGTGCAGGGCTGGCTGGCCGACCAGTACGGCCTGCAGCACTCGTTCCTGCTGACCGCGATCTGCGAGCTGTACATCCTGTTCTATGCGCTGTGGGGCTCCAAGCCGACCAACGCGATCGAGGACTGATCCGGTGCCCGCCTCCTCCGGCTCGGCTCGGGGGAGGCGGCGCTGATCCACGCGGCAGCCCCCCGCATCGAGGGCGAGATCGATGCCCGAAAGTTCCGAAAGTTCCGGGAAGGCGACACAAACCCGATCCTCCGTGACGATTCGCGATCGACCGAAGTGGAACAAATCATAAACAAGATGTGTAGGAAAGCAGCTTTCGTCGCGGCAGGACGCGCGGCTCGACGGAAGCCGACGCTTTGCCCTCACATCGAGAGGCGGGTGTCTTCCAGCGCCAGGTCGACCAGCGTGCGCATCGCTGCCGCCGCCGCATCCGGATCGCCGGCCGCGATCGCATCGAATACCTTGATGTGATCGGGCACCGGATCGCGCGGCAAAGCGCGGGCGCGCTGCTTGTACTTGGTCGTCCAGCTCACCGCCGCGCCGATGCTGGCGCTCAGCGCGACCAGTGCGTTGTTGTGCGTGGCTTCCAGCAGCGCATCGTGGAAGTCGCGGTCCGCCGCCCGGCCGGCATCAGTGGCGAGCGTGTGCCGGCGCATCTGGGTGAGCGCGTCGCGCATCGCCTTCACGTCGTCGCGGTCGCGGCGTTCGGCCGCAAGGCGGGCGGCGGCGGGCTCGACCACGGCGCGCAGCTCGAACAGGTCGCGGACGAAATCGGTGTCGGGCTCGCCCGAAAACGCCCAGGCGAGCACCTGCGGATCGAGCATGTTCCAGCGGCTGCGCGGCAGCACGCGGGTGCCGGCCTTGGGACGGCTCTCGACCAGCCCCTTGGCGGTGAGCACCTGCACCGCCTCGCGATAGGCGCTGCGCGACACGTCGAGCGCCTCGGCATTGGCCACCTCGCCGGTCAGCTTCTCGCCGGGCGCGATCGCGCCGGAGACGATCTGGATGCCGAGATAATGCGCGATCGCGCCCCGCAGGCGGCGGCCCGAGCCCTTGGGCGTGCGGGTGATCGGCTGCACGCCTGCCTCGTCCACGCCGTCCGCCTGATCGTCCACTGCCATCCGCTCGCTCTCCTGCATGTTTTCCCGTGTAGCGCGAAGCTGGGCCCTCCGGCAAACGATGCGCGATTGCCAAGTGGGACAGAGCCGAATAAGTCCGACTAAACCGAGACAAGGAGTGGTTCGATGGCGTTGCGGCTGATGCAGTATCGAGGGGCGGACGGGCAGCGGCGGGTGATCGCCGCCGACGAGAGCGGCGCGCGCTTCGTCCGCGGCGTTGCCGATGTCCGCAGCCTGGCGCTGCACGCGATTCAAGCGGGCCAGTCGCTCGCCGAGGCGGTAGCGGCGGCGGGCAGCGACGGCGACGCCGATCCGGCGGCGGCGCTGGCGGCGGGTCAGCTGCTCGCGCCGATCGACCATCCCGATGCCGCGCACCTGGTGCTGACCGGCACCGGTCTCACCCATCTCGGCTCGGCCGAGGGCCGCGACAAGATGCACCGCGATGCCGCCGCCGCCGAGCACAAGACCGATTCGATGCGGATGTTCCTCGAAGGCGTCGAGGGCGGCAAGCCGGGCGCGGGCGCGATCGGGCAGCAGCCCGAATGGTTCTACAAGGGCAATGGCCATCATCTCGTCGGCCCCGGCGAGACGCTGGCGATGCCCGGCTTCGCGCAGGATGGCGGGGAGGAGCCGGAGCTGGCCGGCATCTATCTGATCGGTCCGGACGGCACGCCGTTCCGTCTCGGCCTGTGTCTCGCCAACGAGTTCAGCGACCATGTGACCGAGCGGCACAATTACCTCTGGCTCGCGCATTCCAAGCTGCGCCAGGCCGCACTCGGCCCGGAGCTGCTCGTGGGTGAGGCGCCGAGCGACGTCCGCGGCACCAGCCGGATCGTGCGCGACGGCGCCACGCTGTGGGAAAAGCCGTTCCTCTCGGGCGAGAGGAACATGTCGCACAGCCTCGCCAATCTCGAGCATCACCATTTCAAATACGGCCTGTTCCGCCAGCCGGGCGACGTCCATGTCCATTTCTTCGGCACCGCGACGCTGTCGTTCAGCGACGGGGTGAAGACGGAAGTGGGCGACACGTTCGAGATCGAGGCGGCGCCGTTCACCCTGCCGCTGCGGAATCCGCTGGCGCAGGTGGAAGACGCTGGGATCGCGGCGGTGAAGCTACTTTGACCTGAAAATCCTCCCCGGCACGGGGAGGGGGACCATGCGCAGCATGGTGGAGGGGCCGCGCCGCAGGCGCGGTTGTCCTGTCCAAGTGATGAAGGGCAACCGCCGCTCGCGCGGCGGCCCCTCCACGACGCCGCTGTCGCGGCGTGGTCCCCCTCCCCGTGCCGGGGAGGATCTTCAGCCCTCTATCGCCACCACCGCGACCGACTTGGCCGGAAGCTCCAGCGTCACCGCACCCTTGGCAACGCTGCCGCGGATCGGCTTCGGCACCACCGCATTCGGCGCCTCGAAGCTGTTGACCGCATCCACCTTCGCCGCGGTCAGCACCTCGCCGGACGCGCGCTTCGCCGTGATCCCGGCGAACGTCACCGCCACCCGCGCCGGCTTGCCGGCATCGAGGTTGGTCACCGCCAGCCACAGCTTGCCGTCCTTGCCCCGCGCCGCGATCGCATCGACGCGCGGCATCGACACGCCGCCCTGGGTGTAGGTCCCCGCATCGAACGCCACCGGCACCACCTGCGCATCCTGGAACGGCACGTACATGCGGAACACATGATAGGTGGGCGTGAGGACCATCTTCTCCTTGTCGGTGAGGATCATCGCCTGGAGCACGTTGATCATCTGCGCGATGTTGGTCATCCGCACCCGGTCGGCATGGCGCGCGAAGATGTTGAGGTGCAGCGCGGCGATGATCGCGTCGCGGAGCGAGTTCTGCTGGTAGAGGAAGCCCGGGTTGGTGCCCGGCAGCGGCGCCAACCACACGCCCCATTCGTCGACGATCAGCGGCACCTTCTTGTCGGGGTCGTACTTGTCCATGATCGCCGCATGCTTGGCGATCATCCCGTCCATCGCCAGCGCGGCCTTGACCAGCTTGGCATAGCCGGTCTCGTCGAAGCCGACGCTCGGATAGGAGGGCGGCCAGCCGCCGGTGGTATAGGCGTGCATGGACAGGCCTTCGATGTTCCACGCCCAGTCATGGCCCTTCCATGCCGCCATCACCGCTTCGGTGTACGTCGTGTCGTTATCATTGGGGCCGACGGCGATGCGCTGCATCGGCTCGGCGCCCTTCTCGCCCTGCACCGGATCGAGATTGTGGGTGAAGCGGGCGAAGCGCTTCATCAGGTCGATATAGGCGTCCGGCCGCATCGATCCGCCGCAGCCCCAGCTTTCGTTGCCCAGGCCCAGCCACTTGACCTTGTACGGCGCGACATGGCCGTTGGCCGCGCGCTCCTTGCCGGCGGTGGTGGAGGGGTCGGCGGTCATGTACGCAAGCCAGTCGGCCGCCTCCTGGATCGTGCCCGAGCCGACATTGACCGAGACATAGGCTTCGGCGCCCACCTGGTCGGCAAAGTCCATGAACTCGTCGGTGCCGAAGCTGTTGGGTTCGCCCGATCCGCCCCAGTTGGTGTTGACGCTGCTGCGGCGCTGCGCCTGCGGGCCGATGCCGTCGCGCCAGTGATATTCGTCGGCGAAGCAGCCGCCCGGCCAGCGCACCACCGGCACCTTGATCGCGCGGAGTGCCGCGACGACGTCCTTGCGGATGCCGCGGGTGTTGGGGATCGGCGACTCCTTCCCCACCCAGATGCCGCCATAGATGCCGCTGCCGAGATGCTCGGCGAACTGGCCGAAGATATGGCGGTCGATCACCGGCCCCGGCTTGGCGGCGGCGTCGACGGTGACGGTCACGTCCTGTGCAAGGACGGGGGCGGGCGCGAGCAGCAGTGCCGCGCTGCCAAGCAGTGTCTTTCGAAGCATGGATCCTCCCTGATCTTTTCTCAGGTGCGCCATGCCACGAATTCTACTCCGACTAAAGAGGCAGCGTTCAGAGCGGTGGCAGCGCCGGCGGCAGGACCCAGCGGGCGATAATCACCACCGCTGCGACCGCCGCGACGCCGAGCACCGCGACCAGCACGCGATTCGGCGACGGCCGGGTGCCGCTGGCGGCGAGCAGCGCCAGCCCGGCGGCGAGCATGCCCCAGACATGGTAGCGATAGTCCGAGGCGACGCCGACCACGCCGAACGCCAGCTCGGTGAGGATCGCGGAGAGCGCCAGCGTCACCGCGACGCCGCCCGCGCCGTCGCGTGCCGGCCAGCTGCAGAACAGCACGCCGAACGCCGCTGCGAACCACAGGATCGGCGCCCCCGCCGCGCTGCTCGCCAGCGTATAGCCCAGCTTCTGGAACCCGTTGACTCGTTTGTCGGGCGAGCCGAGGCCGAGCGTGTTGGGCTCGGAGCGCGCGAGCGGCCCGGTGCCGGGCATGGTGGCGGGCATCCACAGCCGCATTTCGCTGTTCCAATGCGCGATCCGGTGCCGGGCATAGGCGATCGGATGGGTGGCGATGGTCTCGATCCAGACGTTGCGCAGCCTGGCGCCGGGCGCGGCGCGCTGGAGGGTGTCGACGATATAGCCGCACGCCTTGTCGTCGCCGAGCGGATCCCACAGGATCGGGGTGAGGCAGCCCTTGGCCTCGGCGCGGCGCCACAGCTTTGCGGGCACCTGGGGTACCGCCTGCGGGCCGGCATGGTGGGCGATGCCGGCGAGATCGAACAGCGGCAGCGAGCGCTCGACGCCGCTAGGCGCGGCTTGGAGCAGGCGCTGGTTGATCGGCGCCAGCACGGCGATCACGGCGCCGGTCGCGGCGATGACCAGCACCAGCTGGAAGCGCGGCCGATCCCAGCGCCAGCCGCCGAGCAGCCCGAAGGCGAGCGGCACGGTGGCGAAGGCGGCGTTGAAGCGCACCAGCGTGGCATAGCCGAGCAGCACCAGCACCAGCGCTGCCGCCCAGAGCGGCAGCCGCCGGTCGTCGAGCCGCCACCAGCTCGCCAGCCCCACCGCGGCGAGGATCGCGCCCGCCATCTGCCCGTCCTTGAGCACCGCGATCTGCCAGCCGAGCACCGGCGGCCAGATGCCCAGCAGCAGCACGACCAGCGCCGCGATCGATTGCCTGCGCCGGGCGAGCGCCCCGGCGAACAGCGCCAGGCCGCTCCAGTAGAGCAGGACCTGCACCACGAACAACGGCGCCTGCCCGCGCCAGCCCAGCCCGTGGAAGATCGCCCAGAGCCGCGCCATCGCCGGCGGGTGCCAGTCGTCATACTGGCCGCGCAGCACCTGCTGATATTGCACCACGCTGTCATAGCTGGCGACGCCGGGCCAGAAGAAGGCGAGGGTCACGCCCGCCAGCAGCACCGCGACGATCACCGCCGACAATGCCTTGCGCCGGGTGCCGACCGGCCTGCGCTGCAACGCTCGCCCGCCCCGGCCACGCGGCGATCCGCCAAAGGCCTGGGAACGCGAGCGGTACATGGTCATCGAGCGGTTTTCCTGGCGGGCAAGGGCGGAGTGCGGCGCGACTCTAGGAGCGAACGCCGTGCGACGCCAGCGCACCCGCTCGCGCAACGAGGGCAGTTCGTCGGTCGAGCAAGTACATTGCCCAGAGTATACCGATAGATGTTTCCCTGTGATGTGAAGTGCGAAACGTGCTTGTTGCGAAGTAATGCAAGTAGAGTACAATGAATATGCGGAAGCGAGTCGTCGGTTCCGCGAGGTGGCATAACAACGATATAACAACCGTTAGGAGCAGGTTTGGCGATATTCGCCAGTCTGTTTGCATTCGTTTGCATTTCGTCCCGTCAATGCGCGGCAAGCGCTGGGGAAATGTATAATCTGGCAGGAGAGGAACAATGACGGTCTATGCGATCCAGAATCAATGGGGCGGCAGCGGCGCGCCCTGGCATGAAGGCGGCATCTTCAACATCGGCAACCGCACCGATCAGCGCCCGATCGCGCTGAAGATCCAGTCGGGCGACGGCGGGCAAAGCTTCACCGGCACGATGACCTATCAGGGCGAGGGCCCGATCGGTGTCCGCGCGACGCTGGTGACGACCAACAGCTATCGCGTCGAGAACCAGTGGGGCGGGCCCAATGCGCCCTGGCACGATGCCGGCCTGTTCCTGCTCGGTGCGCGCAACGGCCAGAACGCGGTCGCCTTCGATCTCCACTCGAACGACCAGGGGCAGACGCTCAGCGGCACGATGCGCTACCAGGGCGAGGGCGATATCGGCGTCAAGGCGGCCGTGTCCGATGGCGTCGCCTATGATGCGCAGAACCAGTGGGGTGGCGACCAGGCGCCGCTGCATCCGGGCGGCCAATGGGTGCTCGGTTGCCGGCCGGACCAGCCGGTCGTCGCGCTCGACCTGTCGAGCGGCGATGCCGGCAAGACGCTGGCAGGCACGATTACCTACAAGGGCGAGGGCCCGATCGGCTTCCGCGGCACGCTGATCATGGCCAACACCTATAGCGTGGTGAACCAATGGGGCGGCAACGACCAGCCCTGGCATCCGGGCGGCACCTGGGTGCTGGGCTGCCGCACCAACCAGGGCGTGGTGGCGATCAACGCCAAGGGCAACGGCGTCGAGATCGACGGCACCATGACCTATCAGGGCGAGGGCCCGATCGGGCTGGAGTTGGAGCGCGCGTCGCAGCAGGCGCTCGCCGAGGCCTGAGGGCCGCGCCCGGCTTTCAAGTCGGGCTTGTCTCGGTGTGATCCCCCGCATCGAGGCCAGCAGGGCGGCGCGACGGCGCGGCCTGGAACGGCTCCGGCCCGGTGAGTGCCCGGGCCGGGGCTTGTTTTTTGGAAGGCGGGCGGCGCAAGGGGCGCCGCCGCCAGGTCAGATGTGCAATGCGCGGCCGTAGGCGCCGAGCACCGACTCGTGCATTGCCTCGCTGATCGTCGGGTGCGGGAACACCGTTTCCATCAGCTCGGCCTCGGTCAGCTCGCCGGTCTTGCCGATCGTGTAGCCCTGGATCATCTCGGTCACTTCCGCGCCGATCATGTGGGCGCCGAGCAGCTCGCCGGTCTTGGCGTCGAACACGGTCTTCACGAAGCCTTCCGGCTCGCCGAGCGCGATCGCCTTGCCGTTGCCGATGAACGGGAAATTGCCGACCTTGACCTGGTAGCCCGCTTCCTTGGCCTTGGCCTCGGTGAGGCCGACGCTGGCGATCTGCGGGTGGCAATAGGTGCAGCCCGGGATGTTGCGGACGTCCATCGCGTGCGGATGGCCGCCGTTGATCGCTTCCACCGCGATCACGCCCTCATGGCTGGCCTTGTGTGCGAGCCACGGCGGCGCGGTGACGTCGCCGATCGCCCAGAGACCGTCGACATTGGTGCGGCAGGCTGCGTCGGTGACGATATGGCCGCGCTCGGTCTTCACGCCCAGCGTCTCGAGGCCGATATTCTCGGTGTTCGGCACGATGCCGATCGCGACGATGACGTGGCTGAATTCCTCGACGGTGACCTTGCCGTCCTTGCCCTTGATCGACGCCTTCACGCCGCTCGCCGTCACGTCGAGCTTCTCGACGCCGGTCTGGGTGAGGATGGTCATCCCCTGCTTCTTGAACGCCTTCTCCAGATGCGCGGAGATATCCTTGTCTTCCACCGGCACGATCCGGTCGAGCATCTCGACGATCGTCACCTGCGAGCCCATGTCGTTGTAGAAGCTGGCGAACTCCACGCCGATCGCGCCCGAGCCGATGACCAGCAGCTTGGTTGGCATCTCGGACGGGGTCATCGCGTGGCGATAGGTCCAGATGCGCTTGCCGTCGGCCTTGGCGAAGGGCAGGTCGCGGGCGCGGGCGCCGGTCGCGACGATGATGTTCTTCGCCTCCAGGTCGGTCTTCTTGCCGTCCGCCGCGGTGACGGTCAGCTTGCCCTTCGCGGTGAGCACGCCGGTGCCCATGTGGACGGCAATCTTGTTCTTCTTCATCAGGTGCGTGACGCCCTGATTCAGCTGCTTGGCGACGCCGCGCGAGCGCTTCACCACCGCGTCCAGATCGGCGCTGATCTGGTTGGCGATCAGGCCGTAGTCCTTGGCGTGCTGCATGTAATGGAAGATCTCCGCCGAGCGCAGCAGTGCCTTGGTGGGGATGCAGCCCCAGTTGAGGCAGATGCCGCCGAGCAGCTCGCGCTCGACGATGGCGGTCTTCAGGCCCAGCTGGGCCGCCCGGATCGCCGCGACATAGCCGCCGGGGCCCGAGCCGAGAACGATGACGTCGTAGGATTCAGCCAAGACTTGCTTCCTTCTGCTCCCTTCCCATCGGCAGGGGAGGGCTGGGGAGTACATAATGAGGGGCCGGCGGATTGCATGGGCCGCCCGGCGTCCGCGGGTAGGTTACGCGATCTGTTCCACCGGCCGCGGGCGCTTCTCGGCGTCGATCGCGACGAACACGAAATGCGCCTGGGTGACGAGGCAGCTTTCCTCGACATGCCGGCCGCGGCGCCAGGCCTGGACCTCGATGGTCATCGAGGTGCGGCCGACCTTGACCAGCTCGGCATAGACCGAGACCTCGTCGCCGACCGCGACGGGGGAGTGGAACTTCATCCCCTCCACCGCCACCGTGACCGCCCGGCCGCGCGAATAGCGCGAGGCGAACAGCCCCGCCGCCATGTCCATCTGGCTCATCAGCCAGCCGCCGAAGATGTCGCCATAGGGGTTGGTGTCGGCCGGCATCGTCGTGACCCGGATCGCCGGCTGGCGGTCGGGCGGGCCGCCCTGTTGATCAATCATCGCGAGCGGCCTCCTTGTGTCCGTTCAGTCTGGCACGATCTTCGGCATAGGCCCGCCGCAGCGGACCGATGCCCATCGCCACCACCGCCACCATCGCGACATAGGCGACCAGCCAGATGTCGTGGGTGGCGCGGCGGTAGGACCAGGCGGCGAGCGACGCGATGATCCACGCCGCGATCAGGCCCGCGACGATGTGAAGCACCTCGATGAGAACGCGCACCGCCCGGCTCCGATCAGGCGATCATGCCCATCGGGGCTTCGACGAGTTCCTTGAAGATCTTCATCATCTCGGCCCCGTCGGCGCCGTCGATGGCGCGGTGGTCGAAGCTGCCGGTGGCGCTCATCACCGTCGCCACGCCGAGCGCGTCGTCGATGATGTACGGGCGCTTCTCGCCCGCGCCGATCGCCATGATCATGCCCTGCGGCGGGTTGATCACCGCCTCGAACTGCTTGATGCCGTACATGCCCATGTTGGACAGGCTGGCGGTGCCGCCCTGATATTCATGCGGCTGCAGCTTGCCCTCGCGGGCGCGGGCGGCGAGGTCCTTCATCTCGGTCGCGATCGCCGAGACGCTCTTGTTCGCCGCGTCCTTGACGATCGGGGTGATCAGCCCGGTCGGGGTCGAGACCGCGACCGAGACGTCGGCGCGGCTGTACTTGATCAGCTTGTCGCCGGTGAAGGTGACGTTGCACTTGGGCGTACGCGCCAGCGCGACACCGAGCGCCTTGATCAGCAGATCGTTGACCGACAATTTCACGCCGCGCGCTTCGAGCGCCTTGTTGAGCTCACCGCGCAGCTTGAGCAGTGCATCGAGGCGGATGTCGACCGTGAGGTAGATGTGCGGGACGGTCTGCTTCGACTCGGTGAGGCGACGCGCGATCGTCTTGCGGATGTTCGAGAGCTTCTCTTCCTCGTGCGGGATCGAGTCGTCGAACCAGACGGCCTTGGTCTCGGCGGGTGCGGCGGGCGCGGCAGCCGGCGCTGCGCTGGCGGTCGGAGCGGCAGTGGTGGGGGCGGCAGCCGGGGCGGCGCCGGGCTTGGCGCCCTCGACGTCGGCCTTGACGATGCGGCCGTTCGGGCCCGATCCGGTCACGCCGGCGAGATCGACGCCCTTGTCGGCGGCGATGCGGCGCGCGAGCGGGCTCGCCTTGACGCGCGAACCCGAAGCGGCGGCGGGCTGCGCCGCCGGGGCGGGGGCCGGAGTCGGGGTGGGCGCAGGCGCGCTCGCGGCAGGCGCCGGGGTCGGGCTCGGCGCGGGGGCGGCGCTGGCGGACGACACGTCCTCGCCCTCGCCGGCGATCACCGCGATCACGGTACCCACCTTTACGTTATCGGTCCCTTCGGCGACCAGGATCTTCCCGATCACGCCTTCGTCGACCGCTTCGAATTCCATCGTCGCCTTGTCGGTTTCGATCTCGGCAAGCAGGTCGCCGGATTTCACCGTGTCGCCTTCCTTGACGAGCCACTTGGCAAGCGTGCCCTCCTCCATGGTGGGAGAAAGTGCCGGCATCTTGATTTCGATTCCCATGAAGGTTCCCGTCGTTGGTCCTGGGGGTGGCTGGCCCCTCCTTTGCCGCCGCAGTCCCTAGGGTCAAGCCCCGCTCTTGCGCTGCGGCCCGTGCCGGTCCACTGAACGGGAGACTTCGAGGAAGGCCCCCATGCGCACCTATCTTGTGGTGATCGACGATTCGCCCGAGGCCGAAATCGCGCTGCGCTTCGCCGCCAGGCGTGCCAGCAAGACCGGCGGAACCGTCGAAATCCTGGCGCTGATCCCGCCCGCCGAGTTCGTCCAATGGGGCGGTGTGATGGCGACGATCGAGGAGGAAGCCCGCGAACGCGCCGAGGCGCTGGTGATGCGGGCGGCGGGCACGCTGTTCGCCGAATCCGGCCTGACGCCCTCGATCACGGTGCGCGAGGGCGAAGGCCCCAAGGTGGTGCGCGAGATGCTGGCGGCCAATGGCGACATCGCCGCTTTGGTGCTGGGCGCGGCGCCGAGCGGGCCGCCGGGCAAGCTGGTCGCGCACTTTACCGGCGCGGATTCGGGCAAGCTCACCGTGCCGGTGATGATCATCCCGGGCTCGCTCGACATGGATGCGATCGACCGACTGAGCTGAGTCGATTGACCGGCGCGGCCGGGCACGTCAGCATAAGCCCATGCGCATCCTCGCTCTTTTGTCGCTCGCCCTGCTCGCCACGCCTGCCGCCGCGCAGGACCGCCCCGATCCGCAGCGGCTGAAGGCCGCCGTCGAGAAACTGGTCAGCTTCGGCACGCGCCACACGCTTTCCGATCCGGACCATCCCATGCGCGGGATCGGCGCAGCCCGGCGCTGGTTCGGCGCTGAACTCACGAAGATCGGTGCGGCCTGCGGCGGTTGCATCGAGACCAGCGAGATCGCGCGGGAGTTCAAGGGCCCCCGGGCGCCGAACGGGGTCCGAATCGTCGACGTCCTCGGCATCCAGCGCGGCAGCGAGCCGGGCCGTGTCGTGATCGTGATGGGCCATATCGACAGTCGCGTCACCGACGTGATGAACGCCACCGCCGATGCCCCCGGCGCCAATGACGATGCCTCGGGCGTCGCGCTGGTGCTCGAATCGGCGCGGCTGCTCTCGAAGCAGAAGTTCAAGGCAACCATCGTCTATGCCGCGCTGTCGGGCGAGGAACAGGGGCTCTATGGCGGGCAGTTGCTGGCGGAGACGGCCAAGGAACGCGGCTGGATCGTCTCGGCGGTGCTCAACAACGACATTGTCGGCAACACGATCGGCCAAGACGGGCGCCGCGTGGCGGACCGGGTCCGCGTGTTTTCCGAAGGTGCGCGCGACTCCGAAAGCGTGGCGGAGGGCAAGGCGCGCCGTGCCGATGGCGGCGAGGATGACGGCCCCAGCCGCGCACTCGCCAAGGCGATCCGCGGGGTCGCGGCGGCGGATCCCCAGGGCCTCAAGGTACTGATGGTGCGCCGTCCGGACCGTTTCGGGCGCGGCGGCGACCATTCGCCCTTCCTGACGCTCGGCTATCCGGCGGTGCGCTTCTCGGTCGGCGTTGAGAATTACGATGCGCAGCACCAGGATCTGCGTACCGATGGCGGGAAGGTCTATGGCGACACCGTCGACCGGATGGACTTCCCCTATCTCGCCAAGGTCACCGCGCTCAACGTCGCGACGCTGCGCCGCCTCGCCAGCGCCCCCGCCGCGCCCGAGCCGGTGATCCTCAGCGGCGCGCTCGCCACCGATACCACGGTAAAATGGCCGGCGGTCGCCGGGGCGGCCAAGTACCGCGTCTATTGGCGGGCCGCAGACAGTGACGCGTGGACCAACCATGTCGATGTTGCCGGGGACAAGACCGAGACCGTGCTCGGGGGCATCATCGTCGACGACAGCTTCGTTGGCGTCGCGGCCGTTGCCGCCGACGGGGCGGAGAGCCTAGTCAGCTTCGGCGCGCGGCCGGTGCGCGAACGTTGAACCTTCGATCACAAGGGTTCATAGGGGCCGCCAGCGGGGGTCCATTTGTTGAAGAGTCGAGTTTGAGCATGGCAACCCATCCCGCTTCCGACGATCCCGCCACGCTGCTGGTGGTCGACGACGACCGCGACATCCGCCTGCTCCTCGCCAACAGCCTCGGCGCGCGCGGCTACCGCGTCGAGACGGCGTCGAGCGCACGCGACATGGACGTGATCCTCGAGAAGATGCCGGTCGACGTGGTGATCCTCGACGTGATGATGCCGGGCGAGGACGGGCTTTCCGCTTGCCGCCGCATCGCTACCGCCGACGGCCCCGACGTGATCCTGCTGAGCGCGCTGGGCGAGGAGCAGGACCGGATCCTCGGGCTCGAGGTCGGCGCGGGCCATTATCTTCCCAAGCCGTGCAGCCCGCGCGAGATCCTCGCGACCGTACGCGCGGCGCTGCGCAAGCGCGGCACCACCGCGGCGCCGCCGGCGGGCGACGTCTACACCTTCGAGGGCTGGCGCATCGACCTGGGCAGCCACGAGCTGTTCGATCCGGACGGTGTGCTGGTCGGCCTCACCGACGGCGAGTTCGCGGTGCTGCGCGTGTTCATCGAGCGTCCGCGCCGGGTGCTGACCCGCGAGGCGCTGCTCGCCGCCGCACGCGGTCCCGATTCCGACGCCTATGACCGCGCGATCGACGTGCAGGTCAGCCGGCTGCGGCGCAAGCTCCGCTCGGGTGCCGACGAGATCATCCGCACCGTGCGCAACGAAGGCTATCTGTTCGTCCCCCGCGTGACGCGCGCATGAGCAAGGGAACGGCGGCATCCCGCTCGCCGCTGTTCCTGCGCATCTTCGTGCGGATGCTGGCGTGCGTCGCGGTGGTCCAGCTGCTCAATTTCGGGTTGCTGTTCGCGATCCAGACGCCCAATCCCAAGCTCCATACGGTCGGCCAGATCGCCCAGGCCATGCGCAACCCCATGGCGGTGCCGGAGGGATTCGAAGTGCTGCGGGCACCCGCGGTGGAGCCCCAGCCCTGGAATCCCCGGGCCGAGCGGACCGAAGTCGCGCTGGCGACTGCGCTCGGCGTGCCCCGCGATCGGGTGATCCTGCGCTTCCCCGTCGGCTTTCTGCAACGTCCGCAGGTCTATAATCGCGCCGGCGTGCCGCCCGCGCCGGCCCCGGCCAGCGCCGCCGCCGCGCAGGACGTGATCGTGGCAGGGAGGTTCGAAGCCTCGCTCAAGCTGCCCGATGGCAGCTGGCGGACGGTGACGCCCGGCGAGGGGCTGGAGCCCTGGCGGCTCTTCGTCATCGCCTGGCTGGTCCTGTCGGCACTGGCCGCCGCGATCTTCGCCTGGGCGATGGCGCAGCGCTTCGCCCGGCCGATCGGCGCCTTTGCCCGTGCCGCCGAGCGGCTGGGCCGCGACCCGCGCGCGCCCCCGATCGAGCTCGATGGCCCCGCCGAGATCGCCGAGGCCGCCCGCGCGTTCAACGACATGCAGGCGCGGCTGAATCGTTATGTCGACGATCGCGCGACGATGATCGCGGCGGTGGCGCACGATCTGCGCACCCCGTTGATGCGGCTGGGACTGCGCGTCGAGGATGCCGATCCGGCGATCCGCGCCGCGTGCGAGGGCGACATCCGCGAGATGCAGGCGATGATCTCCGCCGTGATGGCCTATGTCCGCGACAGCAGCCGCATCGGCGTGCGCCGCCCGCTGGACCTGCGCTCGCTGGCCGAGACGGTGGTCGACGACGCGGCGGACCGCGGCGCGGATGTCAGCCTGGAACTGGGCGATCCCGTCGTGATCGAGGCGGACCCGGTGGCGCTCAAGGCGATGCTCGCCAATCTCGTCGGCAACGCGGTCAAATATGCCGGCGGTGCCGAGCTGGTGCTCTCGGCGCGCGACCGCGAGGCGGTGATCGCGGTGCGCGATCGCGGCCCCGGCATCGCCGACGAAGACATGGAGCGCGTGTTCGACCCCTTCTTCCGCGGCGAGCGCTCGCGCAACCGCGATACCGGCGGCATGGGGCTGGGCCTGGCCAGCGCCCGAGCAACCGCGCGCGCGCATGGCGGCGACATCACGCTCCACCGGCGCAGCGGCGGCGGGCTGTGCGCCACCGTCACGCTTCCGCTTTGATTTCAATCGTTTCCATCTACGACCCCGAGACGCTGGCCCGCCCCTTCCATTGTTGATACCGCTGTCGGCCGTGCGGCACGCAACGCCGCCGGGGACGAGGAGGAGGATCATGGGAACGCGACGCGACGTGCTCGGCGGGATCGGCGCCGGGGTCTTGGCCAGTGCGCTCGGCGGATCGGCACAGGCCGCGCCCAAGCGCAAGCTCGGCTATGCAATCGTCGGCCTAGGCTATTACGCCACCAGGCAGATCATGCCCAACCTCAAGGACTGCGAGTTCGCCGAACTCAAGGCGCTGGTGAGCGGCACGCCTGCCAAGCTGGAGAAATACGGCGCCGAATACGGCATCCCCAAGACCCACCAATATAGCTACGAGACGTACGACCGGATCCGCGACAATCCGGACATCGACATCGTCTATGTCGTGCTGCCCAACTCGATGCACGCCGAATACACGATCCGCGCGCACCAGGCCGGCAAGCATGTGATGTGCGAAAAGCCGATGGCGGTCTCAGTCGCCGAATGCCAGGCGATGATCGCCGCCGCCAAGAAGGCCGGCAAGAAGCTGATGATCGGCTATCGCTGCCATTTCGAGCCGTACAATCTCAAGGCGATCGAGACGGTGAAGTCGGGCGCGCTCGGCAAGCCGACGCTGATCTTCGCCGAGCACGGCTTCTATGCGGGGCCCAACCAGTGGCGGCTCGACAAGGCGCTGTCCGGCGGCGGATCGATGATGGACATCGGCATCTACAGCCTCAATGCGGCGCGCTATCTTTCCGGCGAGGAGCCGGTCGAGGTCAGCGCGATGGAGTACACCGATCGCAGCGATCCGCGCTTCAAGACGGTGGAGGACCGCATCGACTGGCAGTTGCGCTTCCCGAGCGGGCTGATCGCCGATTGCGTGTCGAGCTACAGCTCGAACCACAATCACTATCGCGTCACCGGCCGGAAGGGCTGGGTCGAGCTCGAGCCCGCCACCAACTATGAGGGCCAGGAGATGTGGACCCGGCTGGAGGGCAAGCGCGAGCAGGTGGTGCTGCCCAAGCCGGCCAAGAACCAGTTCGTCCGCCAGCTCGATCACCTGCCCGAATGCATCATGAGCGGGCGCGAGCCGATCGTCTCGGGCGAGGAAGGGCTGCGCGACATGCGGTTGATCGAGGCGATCTACCGCGCGGCGCGCGAACACCGGGCGATCACGCTGGCATGAAGCACGTACCCATGAATCGTCGGAACGTTCTGGCGGCGGGCGCAATGCTCGCCGCTTCCGCCTGGACCCCGCTGGCCCGCGCCGCCCGGCCGCTGGGCGCCGACCACCGCGCCCGCATCCAGGCGCTGCTCGGCCAGATGACGCTCGCCGAGAAGGTCGGGCAGATGAACCAGATCGCCGGCGGGCGGCAGAAGTCGCTCAACTCGAAGCTCGACGCGGCGATGCTCGACCGGGTGCGCAAGGGCGAGATGGGCTCGTTCCTCCATGTCGCCGGGGCCGAGCCGCTGCGCGACCTGCAGCGTGTCGCGGTGGAGGAATCGCGGCTCAAGATCCCGCTGCTGTTCGCGATGGACGTGATCCATGGCTATCGCACCATCCTGCCGGTGCCGCTGGCGCTGGCGGCGAGCTGGGATGCCAAGGCCGCCGAACAGGCCGCGCGGATCGCGGCCGAAGAGGCCTGGGCGGCGGGGCTGCACTGGACCTTCACGCCGATGGTCGACGTCGCGCGCGATCCGCGCTGGGGCCGGGTGGTCGAGGGCGCGGGCGAGGATGCCTATCTCGGCAGCCGCATCGCCGAGGCGCAGGTCGCCGGCTTCCAGGGCGCCGATCTGGGCGAGGGCAGGCGGATGATGGCCTGCGCCAAGCATTTCGTCGGCTATGGCGCGGCCGAGGGCGGTCGCGACTATGACAGCGCCGAGGTGGGGCCGCGAACGCTCAACGAAGTCTATCTGCCGCCCTTCCATGCTGCCGCACGGGCAGGGGCGGGCAGTTTCATGACCGCGTTCAACGCGCTCGACGGCGTACCGATGACCGCCAATGCCGAGCTGGTGCGCGGCTTCCTGCGCGCCCAGTGGCACTATCAGGGGCTGGTGGTGAGCGACTGGAACGCGATCCGCGAGCTGGTCAACCACGGCATCGCCGCCGATGCGCGCGAAGCCGCGGTGCTGGCGCTCAAGGCGGGCGTCGACATGGACATGGCGAGCGGCAGCTACGCCACCTACCTCGCCGAAGCCGCGACCGCCGATGCGAGCCTCGTGCCGCTCATCGACGAGTCGGTCGGCCGCATCCTCGCCGCCAAGGCGCGGCTGGGGCTGTTCGACGATCCCTATGGCTTCGGCGATCCCGCGCGCGACAAGGCGCCGCTGCGGCGGACCGAGGCGCGCGATCTCGCCAAGCGTTCGGTGGTGCTGCTGCGCAACGAAGGCGCGGTGCTGCCGCTCAAGCCGGGCGCCAAGCTCGCGCTGATCGGCGCGCTGGCGGACGATGCGTCTTCGGCGATCGGCTCATGGCGCGCACGCGGACAGGCGACCGACGCGGTGACGCTCAAGGCTGCGCTGGCGGGGGCGGACTATCAGCCGGGCAGCGATATTGCCGCCGCCGTTGACGCCGCGAAGCGCGCCGATGTGGTGCTGGTTGCGATAGGCGAGGACTTTGATCGCACCGGCGAGGCGCGCAGCTATGCGGAGATCGGTCTCCCCGACGGCCAGACGGCGCTGCTGGAGGCGCTGAAAGCCACCGGCAAGCCGATCGTCGCGATCCTCATGGGGGGCCGCCCGCTGGCGCTCGAGCGCGAGCTGACCGGGGTGCCTGCCGTGCTGCAGACCTGGCTGCTCGGTATCGAGAGCGGACCCGCGATCGCCGACATCCTCAACGGCAAGGCCGCGCCGGGCGGTCGCCTGCCGATCGGCATGCCGCGCCGGACCGGCCAGTCGCCGCAGAGCTACGCCCATCTGCCCACCGGCCGCCCGGCCAGTCCGGACTTGGCGGTGGACAGTGCGCGTTATCACGACACCGAGATCGGCCCGCTCTTCGCCTTCGGCCATGGCCTCACCTATGGCGAGATCGCCTATGGCCCGCTGAGCCTCAGCGCCGAAACCGTCGCCCCCGGCGGCCGCATCACGGCATCGGTGCAGGTCACCAATCGCGGCACGATGGCGGTGGACGAGGTGGTGCAGCTCTACGCCAACGATCCCGTCGCCGCGGTCTCGCGGCCGGTGGCGGAGCTGCGCGGTTTCGCGCGCGTGCCGCTCAAGCCGGGCGAGAGCCGCACCGTCCGCTTCACGCTCACGCCGGAGCAATTCGCCTTCTGGCGCGACGGCAAGTGGATCGTCGAGGCGGGCGACATCCGGCTGATGGCCGGTGCCTCCTCGGCGGACCTGAAGAGCGAAGCCAGGTTCCGCATCACCGCCGGTGCCGAGGGGCAGGTGCCTGCCGCCTCGCTCGCAACCAAGGTGGAGATCGCGTGATGGGCGAGCCCTGGCATACGCTGCTCATCGTCGCGGGCAGCATCGCGACCGTCATCCTCTTGGTGCTGCGCCTCAAGCTCCAGCCCTTCGTTGCACTGCTGCTGGTGGCGCTGGCGACCGGCCTCGTCTTCGGCAACGATCCCCAGGCGGTGATCGCCGCGATCCGCAAGGGCACGGGCGAGGCGCTCGGTTCGGTCGCGGTGGTAATCGGGCTCGGCGCAGTGCTGGGCGGCATGCTCGAAGCCTCGGGCGGCGTGCAGGCGATCGCGCGGCGGCTGCTCGACCTGTTCGGGCAGAAGCGCGTCCCCTGGGCGCTCACCGCGATCGGCATCATCATCGGCGTGCCGCTGTTCTTCGACGTCGCCTTCATCATCCTCGCGCCGCTGCTCACCACGCTGGCGGTGCGGGCGGAGCGGCGCGTCACCTATTTCGCGCTGCCGCTGCTCGCGGGCCTGATGACGATGCACGCGCTGCTGCCGCCGCATCCGGGGCCGGTCGCGGTCGCCGAGCTGCTCCACACCGATTACGGCCGGATGGCGCTCTATGGCCTGATCTGCGGCATCCCCTCGGCGATCCTTGCGGGCCCCGTCTTCGCCAAGCTGGCGCATGGTGCGCCGGGCTATGGCGCGATCGGCGCGCCGCCGATGCTCGACGAAGGCGCGCCGCAGACCAATGCGGTCGGCTTCGGCCCCGCGCTCGCCGCGATGCTGCTGCCGCTGGCGCTGATCCTGGTCGGCACGGTGGCGAGCGAGGCGATGGCGCCGGGGCTGGCGCGCTCCACGCTCGTCTTCCTCGGCCATCCCTTCACGGCGCTGATCCTGGCGGTGCTGGGCGCGATGGCGTGGCTGCGCTTCGTGGCGGGCGCGGGGTTCGAGACGCTGTCCAAGATCAGCACCCGCGCGCTGGAGCCGGCAGGCCTGATGGTGCTGATCATCGGCGCGGGTGCGGCGTACAAGGAAGTGCTGATCGACTCGGGCGCGGGCAAGCAGATCACCATGGCGGTTCAGGCGGCGCAGGTTTCGATCCCGGTCTTCGCCTTCCTGCTCTCCGCCTTCGTCCGGGTGGCGCAGGGCTCGGCGACGGTCGCGATGGTGACCGCCGCTGGCTTGGCCGCCCCGCTGATCGGCGCGGCGGGGCTGGGGCCGGACCGGATCGCGCTGGTCACCGTCGCGATCGGATCGGGCGCGACCATCGCGAGCCATGTCAACGACACCGGCTTCTGGCTGGTGAAGCAGTATCTCGGCCTTACCGAAGCGCAGACCTTTCGCAGCTGGACCATCGGTGCCACGATCGCGGGACTGACCAGTTTCGCCATGGCGCTGCTGCTATGGCCGTTCGTCTGAGGGGGATTCCGATGCTCGCCACCACCCGCCGCACCCTGTTGGGCGGCCTTGCCGCGCTGCCGCTGCTGCCAGGGATCGCCCGCGCGGCGGGGGCGGGGACGATCACGCGGCTCGATCCCGAGCTGGATGCCCTGCTCGACGTCGAGTCGCCGCTCGAGGTGATTGCCAGCGGCATCCAATGGGCCGAGGGGCCGGTATGGATCCGCGACGGCGCGGTGACCGGCGGCGCATCGGGCGGGGCGAGCGCGTTCGATCGCAGCTATCTGCTCTTCTCCGATGTGCCGGCGAACATCGCCTATCGCTGGGACGGCAAGGAGACCAAGCCGTTCCTCGTGCCCTCGGGGCTCGCCGGGCCGATCCCCAAGGGCGTGCGCGAGGCAGGATCGAACGGCATGATCCAGGGGCGCAAGGGCGAACTGCTGATCGCGGACAGCGGGACCCGCGCGATCGCGGCGGTGGACCTGGAGACCAAGGAAAAGACGATCCTTGCCGGCAAATATGACGGCAAGCGGTTCAACAGCTGCAACGACCTGGTCCAGGCGAAGAACGGCGCGATTTACTTCACCGATCCGCCCTATGGCTTCACCGAGGGCGACCAGTCGCCGCTGAAGGAGCTGCCGTTCAACGGCGTGTACCGGCTCGACACCAACGGCACGGTGCATCTGATCGAATCGAAGCTCACCCGGCCCAACGGCATCGGCCTCTCGCCCGACCAGCGGACGCTCTACGTCTCGGTGTCGGACGATGCCGCGCCCTACACCTGGGCCTATTCGCTGGGCGAGGATGGTCTGGCGACGGGCCGGGAGATCTTCCTCGATCACCGCGCCGGCACCGCGGCGGGGCTCCAGGGCCATGCCGACGGGATGAAGGTGGCGGCGAGCGGGCATCTCTATGCCAGCGGGCCCGGCGGCATCCATGTCGTGGCGCCGGACGGGCGGCGGCTGGGGCTGATCTCGACGGGCAAGAAGGCGGCGAATTGCTGCTTCGGCGAGGATGGCAAGACGCTGTTCATCACTTCCAGCGACGAGGTGTTCCGCCTCCGCCTGCGCGCCTCCGGCTGGTAAGCGGCGACCGCCCGGCGTAGAGCCGGGGCGATGTCGCAAGCCGAAGCCATCCCCGCCGCCACCGTGATCGTGATGCGCGAGGTGGCGGGCGGGCCGCCCGAGCTGCTGATGGTCGAGCGCTCGCGGGCGATGGCGTTCGCGGGCGGCGCGCTGGTGTTTCCCGGCGGCCGGATCGATCCCGGCGATCATCTGCTGACCGACTGCCATGACGATGCCGCGGCCCGAGTCGCGGCGATCCGCGAGACGATCGAGGAGGCGGGGCTGGCGCTGGGGCTCCGCTGTGCCCCTGGTACGCTGGCAACGATCCGCGCCGCGCTCCATGCCGGTGAACCCTTTGCGCAACTGCTGACGGAGGCCGGGCTGGCGCTGGATCTGGACGCGCTGGTGCCCTTCGCCCGCTGGCTCCCCTACGGCCTGCCGCACCGGGTGTTCGACACCCGCTTTTATCTCGCCCGCGCGCCCGAGGGGGTCGCGCCGGAGGTCGACGGCAGCGAGAATGTCCGGCTGTGCTGGATCACCGCGCAGGGCGCGCTGGACCTGGCCGATCGTGGCGAGGCGATGGTGATCTATCCCACCCGGCGCAATCTGGAACGGCTGGCGCTGTTCGACGGTTTCGATTCGGCCATGGCCCAGGCCCGCCGCTTTCCGATCGAGCCGATCACCCCCTTCGTCGAGTCGCGGGGCGGCGTCGACTGGCTGTGCATCCCGGAGGGGCTCGGCTATCCCGTCACGGCCGAGCGGATGGACCGCGCGGTGCGGGCGTGAAGGCGCTCAAGCAGACGGTATGGGTGCTGCTCGTCTTCGCGCTGATCGCGGGCGGGGCGCTGCTCCTGCTAATGTGGACGCGCAGCCGGCCGCAGGATGTGCCGTGGACTGCGCTCGACCTGTCGCAGCCGATCGGCGCCTTCACCGGGCGCAAGCTGGCAGGCTTGGGGAGCGATGACGGGCAATGCCGGGCGCTGCTCTCCCAGGCAGGCGTGCGCTACGAGAAGCTGGCACCGGTGCAGCGGCAGGGCGAATGCGGCTATGCGAACGGCGTGCGCTTCACCAGCGGCGGATCGCGGACGATTGCTTTCAGCCCGGCCTCGCTCGGCGCCGCCTGCCCGGTGGCGGCGGGGCTGGCGCTGTGGGAGTGGAACATCGTCCAGCCCGAGGCGCAGAAGCATTTCGGCGCGCGCGTCGTGCGGATCGAGCATTTCGGCAGCTATTCGTGCCGCCGCATGTATGGCCGCACCACCGGCGACTGGAGCGAGCACGCCAAGGCGAATGCGGTCGACATCGCGGCCTTCGTCCTCGCCGACGGGCGGCGGGTGAGCGTGCTGGGTGACTGGAAGGGGGAAGGCGACAAGCCTGCCTTCCTGCGTGCGGTGCGCGACGGCGCCTGCCGGCTGTTCGCGACGGTGCTGTCGCCCGACTATAATGCCGCCCACCGCGACCACCTCCATCTCGACCAGGCTGCACGCGGCGAGATGGGGTGGCGGGCGTGTCGCTAGCCGATCAGTTCGGCAGGGCGTTGGTGTCGATCTTCTCGACCCATTGCGGGAAGAAGCTCGGCTGGCGGTTCGACCAGCCCGAGGCGGTCGCCGCGGCTTCGCTGATCGACTGGAGCAGCTTGCGGCGCAGGTCCGGGTGGAGGTGCGGCAGCGCCGAGGCCGAGCAGAAGGCCGCCGGCAGCCACGGCCGCACTTCCGCGCCGAGCAGCCGCTCGTAGAGGAAGCGATAGGAGGAGAAGCTGGTCAGCCGGCCCTGGCCGAGGTCGAACGCCGAGAGCGTCACCAGCGGTGCCATGAACGGCTCGATCCCGCCCAGGTCGCTGTCGCTCGGCATCATTGCGCGGATGTCCTTGAGGCGCTCGTAGATGCGCGCCTGGGCGCGGATGCTGGCGGCTTCGACCACGTCGCGCGACCAGCGCGAAAGCGCGTCGTCGCGCTCCAGGCCCACGTCGAGCGACCGGCGCACATAGCGCTGGGTGCCGGCGGCAAAGCCCGCGAATTCCTTCATTTCTGCCAGCGTCATCGCACCTTCGGCCGGTTTTGCTCGTGCAGCCATCGTAACGTCTCCCGCTCGGGTTCCTTCTGCCCGGTAGAGAGGATCATGCTCCGCACTGGTTAACGCAGAGCTTAATGACCCCCTCCGTATCCCCACGAGCATTGGACCCTAAAATGTGCTGCGACGCAACATTGGTTTGCGACGAAGCGATGACGCTAAGGGAACTTCCTTAGGCTTCTGAATTCACGCCGTATTTTCCCTTATGGTCTCGCCCGTATCTCAGATTGGGCAATCGGTTGCGCACCGCGCGGCACGATGGGTTTTCGGGCCGGTTCCGCCGTTCAGAAACCGTTCAGCGCACCTCGTCGGCGCATTCCAACGGTTCGTCGGATCGGCGCGCCGCAGGGGTATACGGCCGTCCTATAGTTTGGCTAGCAACCCTCAACCACTTCCTTTCCTGACCGGGGGGTCCAAAGATGTTCACTCGTTTCGCAGCGCGTTTTGCGCTGATGGCGGCGTGCGCCCTGATGACTGTCGTTCCGGCTCAGGCGAAGGGCACCTTCTGGCAGTGCGTTACCTTCGCGCGCCAGGCCTCGGGCGTCGAGCTCCGCGGCAATGCCTGGACCTGGTGGGACCAGGCCGCCGGCCGCTACGAGCGCGGCGAGACCCCCAAGGTCGGCGCGGTGATGTCGTTCCGGCGTACCGCCCGCATGCCGATGGGCCATGTCGCGATGGTCTCGCAGGTCGTCAGCCCGCGCGAAGTCCTGCTCACCCACGCCAACTGGTCGACCCCCGGCGCCGTCGAGCACGATGTCCGCGCGGTGGACGTTTCGGCCGCCGGCGACTGGAGCGAAGTGCGCGTGTGGTATGGCCGCATCGGCAGCCTCGGCCTCTCGGCCTATCCGGTGAACGGCTTCATCTATCCGGACGCGGCGCCGGCGAGCGACTGGGCCAATGTCCAGGTCGCGGCGCTCAGCCTGCCGACGCTGACCCAGATCGCCTCCAACTGATCAGGCGCGCGGGGTGAAGCGCAGCGCCACCCCGTTCATGCAATAGCGTTTGCCGGTCGGCTTCGGCCCGTCGTCGAAGACATGGCCGAGATGGCCGCCGCAGCGGCGGCACAGCACTTCGGTGCGCGCCATGCCCAGGCTGCGATCGCTCCGCGTCACCACCGCATTCGCCAGCGGCTGATAGAAGCTCGGCCAGCCGGTGCCGCTGTCGAACTTGGTGGCGGAATCGAACAAGGGCAACGCGCAGCCCGCACAGCCGAACACGCCCTTGCGATGCTCCTTGTTGAGCGGGCTGGTGAAGGGATATTCGGTCCCGCCGTTGCGCAGCACGTTATAGGCCGCCGGGCCCAGCCTCTTCTTCCATTCGGCGTCGGTCAGCTTGAACGGAAAGTCGGGGAGCGGTGCGGCAGGCGCGGTGCTGCAGGCGAACAGCGGCAGGGCGATGGCGCCCGCCCCGGCGGCGGCGAGCAACTGGCGGCGATCGATCGGCATGGCGAACCTCTTGGGATGATGGTCTCGATATAGGTTCGGTGCGCGCGGCCGAAAGGTTGCAGCGCCTTCGGCATTTTCTTCCCGCCGCCAGACTGCGGCAGGTCGCATGGTGAAGGATTGATTTCCCGGGGTTGCTGTCACAAGGCTGCAAAGCTTTTGTCACAGGGGGTGTGGGGAGCTTGTTCGGCGGGGCGCCGGACGGGCTGGTTCGCCGGGAGTCGTTTCGAATGCCATCTATCGCCAAGTCGCCGAAGAACGATGCGGTCCGGGGTGCGGTGCACCGCCACGAGCATCTTTCCAAGGAAGGCATCCTCGAGCGCGCCTTCACCTTCGCCTTCCGGGGTCTGGTCTATGCCCAGATCTGGGAAGATCCCGTGATCGACATGGAAGCGCTGCAGATCACCCCCGAAAGCCACATCGTCACGATCGCGTCGGGCGGCTGCAACGTCTTCTCCTATCTGACGGCGAACCCCGCCAAGATCACCGCAGTGGACCTCAATCCGGCGCATATCGCGCTCAACAAGCTCAAGCAGCAGGCGGTGCTGCGGCTGCCGGACTATGAGTCGTTCCACCGCTTCTTCGGCCTGGCCAACCGGCCCGAGAATATCGACGCCTACAAGACGTACCTGCGCGGTGCGCTCGACGAGAGCTCGCGCGCCTATTGGGACGGCCGCGCGCCCAACGGCGTGCGCCGGATCAACGGCTTCAAGACCGGCTTCTACCGCCAGGGCCTGCTCGGCCGGCTCATCGGCTTCGTCCACTGGCTGGGGCATCGCTACGGCATCGATCCCAAGGAGATCCTGCAGGCGAAGACCATCGAGGAGCAGCGCCACATCTTCGAGACGCGCTTCGCGCCGTTCTTCGACAAGAAGCTGCTGCGCTGGATGGTCGACCAGCCCGCCGCCCTGTTCGGCTTCGGCATCCCGCCGGCGCAGTACGACCTCCTCAAGGTCGACGACCAGGAAGGCATCACCGGCGCGCTGCGCAGCCGCCTGCGCAAGCTTGCCTGCGACTTCGACCTGAAGGACAATTTCTACGCCTGGCAGGCATTCGGCCGCGGCTATGGCGAGCATGAGGGCGCGCCGCTGCCGCCCTATCTCGAGCGCAAGAATTACGAGCTGGTCCGCGACCGCGCCGACCGCGTCGAGATCCGCCACACCAACTATGCCGATTATCTCGAGTCGATGCCGGCGCAGTCGCTCGATCGCTACATCCTGCTCGACGCGCAGGACTGGATGACCGACGAGCAGCTGACCCGCATCTGGACCGAGATCACCCGCACGGCCAAGCCCGGCGCGCGCGTGCTCTATCGTACGGCCGCAGTGCCGGACGTGGTCCGCGGCCATATCCCCGACGAACTGATGAACCAGTGGGAATATGAGGACCAGGCCAAGCTCGACGACTGGACCCGCCGCGACCGCTCGTCGGTGTACGGCGCGACCCATGTCTGGACGCTGAAGCCGCACGCATGAGCGGGCATGCCGGGGCGGCCGATCAGAAGGGGCTGATGGATGCGACCTATGCGCTCCATCGCCACTTCTACGATCTCACGCGCAAGTTCTATCTGCTCGGCCGCGACCGGCTGATCCGCGAGCTGGCGCCGCCGCCGGGCGGCACCGTGCTGGAGGTCGGCTGCGGGACGGCGCGCAACCTGATCGTCGCCGCCAAGCGCTGGCCGAACGCCCGCTTTCACGGCTTCGACATCAGCGAGGCGATGCTGGACACCGCGCGCAAGTCGGTGGCGAAGCACGGCCTCAGCGACAAGATCACGCTGGCGCAGGGCGATGCCGGGGCGTTCGACGTGAGCACGCTGTTCGGGCTTAACCAAGTCGACCGCGTGTTCATGAGCTATACGCTGTCGATGATCCCGCCCTGGAAGGAAGCGATCGCGCTGGGCGCCAAGGCGCTCGCGCCGGGCGGCAGCCTGCACATCGTCGATTTCGGCCAGTATGAACGTCTGCCCGGCTTCGCCAAGCGCTTCCACTTCAAGGAGCTCAACGCCTTCCACGTCTATCCCCGCGCCGATCTGCGCGCGGTGGTGGAAGCGATCGCCGCCGAGCAGGGGCTGACGGCATCGTTCCGCCCCGCGCTGCGCGGCTATACCTGGAGCGCGGGGCTCACGCGACCGGCCTGACGCTGGTCTGCGGGGTGGTTCGATGATATCTCTTGCATCATGAACCACCCCTTCCGACTGGCGGAGCTTCAGGAACCGCGCGTTGCCTTCACGGCCGCCGATTTCGAGCGAATGCTGAAGCTGGGTGCGTTTGCGGACATGCGCGCCGAGCTGGTGGGGGGAGCGCTCGTAAAGATGATGCCGGCACTGCCAGGGCATGGCGAGCGGAACGCCACGCTTGTCTTGCGGCTGCACGCAACGACCAATGGGCAGCCGCTCGCGATCGCTACCGATCTTGCGATACGGATCGACGATCTCACCGCGCGGGCGGCCGACATCGCCGTTTATTCGGATACATTGCCAGCAGACGCGGTGCCGGATGGTGCAGACGTCCTGCTGGTCGTTGAGATCGCCGACACCACGCTCGCCCGTGACCTGGGCGAGAAGGTCGCGGATTATGGCAGGGCCGGCGTCCCCCATTATTGGGTCGTCGACGCTGCGGCGCGGGTGGTGCATGTCATGGCGTCCCCCAAGGCCGATGGCGGCTATGCCGACCGCCAGGTTGTGCGCTTTGGCGATCCCGTCCCGGTGCCTTGGTCTGACGTTCCCGTTATCCTCGACTGACGGCGACTACGCCGCCAGTCGCAGCTCCAGCCGGCCCCAGATCTCGACCAGCGCATCCACCAGTTCGCGCATCATCGCCTCGTCGTGCGACGGGCCGGGCGTGAAGCGCAGGCGCTCGGTGCCGCGCGGCACTGTGGGGTAGTTGATCGGCTGGACGTACACGCCGTATTCGGCGAGCAGCACGTCGCTGATCTTCTTGGCCTTGACCGGATCGCCCACCATCAGCGGCACGATGTGGGTGGTGGAAGGGAGCACCGGCAGGCCGGCATCGTGCATCAGCTGCTTGAGCATCGCGGCGGCGGCCTGCTGGCCCTCGCGCTCGATGCTGGAGGCCTTCAGGTGGCGCACGCTCGCCAGCGCGCCGGCGACCAGCACCGGCGACAGCGACGTGGTGAAGATGAAGCCCGGCGCATAGCTGCGGATCACGTCGATGATCACCTGGTCGGCGGCGATATAGCCGCCCATCACGCCGAACGCCTTGCCCAGCGTGCCCTCGATGATCGTCAGCCGATCGGCGAGGCCTTCGCGATCCGAGATGCCGCCGCCGCGCGGGCCGTACATGCCGACGGCATGGACCTCGTCGAGATAGGTAAGGGCATTGTACTTGTCGGCCAGGTCGCAGATTTCGGCGATCGGCGCGATGTCGGCGTCCATCGAATAGACGCTCTCGAACGCGATCAGCTTCGGCACCGAGGGATCGTCGGCGGCGAGCAGTTCCTCGAGATGCGCGACGTCGTTGTGGCGCCACACGCGCTTCTCGCAGCCCGAATTGCGGATCCCGGCGATCATCGAGGCGTGGTTGAGCTCGTCCGAATAGATGATGCAGCCCGGCATCACCTTGGCGAGCGTGGCCAGCGTCGCCTCGTTCGAGACATAGCCCGAGGTGAACAGCAGCGCGTTTTCCTTGCCGTGCAGATCGGCCAGCTCGCGCTCGAGATCGATGTGGTAATGCGTGTTGCCGCCGATGTTGCGGGTGCCGCCCGAACCGGCGCCGACATCGTGCAGCGCCTCTTCCATCGCCGCGATCACCTTGGGGTGCTGGCCCATCGCCAGATAGTCGTTCGAGCACCACACCGTGATCGGCTTCGGCCCGTTATGCCCGGCGAAGCAGCGCGCATTGGGGAACATCCCCTTGTTGCGCAGGATGTCGATGAAGACCCGGTAGCGCCCCTCGGCATGGAGGCGGTCGATGGCCTGGGTGAAGACCCGCGTGTAATCGATCGCGGGTGCGGAGGCGTCTTGGCGCTGCATGGACGTGATCTCTACGCCTTAATTTCCAGCAATTCTAGCACGTGAACTACCGTATAGGTTTGGGATTGCTCCCGGGGCAGGACCGACCGGTCTCCGCTCGCTCCATGGGCGAGATGTGGCGCAGGTGCGTCCTGCCGCCCAATGAAGATTTTCGCCCTCAGTGATCGACTCTTGCGCAAGATCAGGGATGTGAAGCTTCGCTTGTGGTAAACAAGGCGTATCGCGGACGACTCGGGGCAACCGCATGTCCGCGGCCGAGAGACGTTCGGTCTCCCTAGGCACTGGAGAGCGGCCCATGGCGAAGAACGACATCGAATATTTTGAACGACGCGCGCGGCAGGAGCGCGAGCGCGCGGGCAAGTGCGACGACAGCAGCGCGCGACGCGCGCACGAGGAGATGGCGGATCGCTACACCGCCAAGATCGCAGTGCGCGATCCGCAGGCCGTGCTCGGCGACTTCGCCTGAGCCTTACAGCGTCTCGATTCGGCTGAGCCCATAGCGGGCGAGCGTCGGCGCAAGCGCATCGGCGCGCTGATCGCGCGCGGTGAACACGGCGCGACCGGGAGGCAGATCGGCGGGCCAGCTCTGCGCGCGGGTGAGGTACGCGACTCGGCGTGCGATGCCGGGACCCCCGTCGACGAACTGCACGCCTTCCGGCGCAACGGCCCGCATCTCTGGCTCCAGCAGCGGAAAATGCGTGCAGGCATTGACGATCACGTCGATGCGGTCGCCACCCGGTTGGTGGAACAGGCCGTCGAGTTCGTTGGCGATCACCTCCGGCGCGATCGTCTCGCCCGCCAGCTTGGCCTCGGCCAGCTCGACCAGCGCGGCCGAGCCGTGGCGCAGCACGGTGCAGTCCCCGGCGAAGCGCGCGGCGAGATCGTCGACATAGGGCTGGCGCACCGTCGCCGCGGTGCCGAGCACGCCGATGGTGCGGGTGCGGCTGGTCTCCGCCGCCGGCTTGATCGCGGGCACGGTGCCGACGATCGGCAGGTCGAGCGCGGCGCGGACATGCTGGAGCGCGATCGTCGAGGCGGTGTTGCAGGCGATCACGATCAGCCGCGGGTCGTAGCGCTCCGCCAGCCGCCCGAGCAGCGCCGGCACGCGCGCGGCGATCTCCGCCTCGCTCTTGGTGCCATAGGGAAAGCCCGCCGAATCGGCGACATAGACCAAAGGCGCCTGGGGCAGCAGCGCGGTGGTGGGTCCGAGCACCGACAAGCCGCCGACACCGGAATCGAAGAACAGCACGGGACGACGATCGGCCATGCCCCCGCCATGGCCGACGCGCGACGCCAGCGTCAACCTGGGCCCTGCCTGCACGCTGATGCAAATCATTGCGTTCGGGTAAGGGATGCGGCTACACGGAAGAACGAAAGGGGGCCGCATTGCCCACGGAAGTTCCATGGATGGCCCCGGCCGGGGCCCTGTTGCTCGGTTATCTGCTCGGTTCGATCCCATTCGGGGTGCTGCTCACGCGCGCCGCGGGGGCGGGGGACCTGCGCCAGATCGGATCGGGCAATATCGGCGCGACCAACGTGCTGCGTACCGGCCGCAAGGGTCTCGCGGCGGCGACGCTGCTGCTCGACATGGCCAAGGGCGCGGTGGCGGTGCTGCTCGCCGCCGCCTTCCTGCCCGGCACGGCGGTGCTGGCGGCGACGGCGGCGTTCCTCGGCCATTGCTACCCCGTCTGGCTCAAGTTCCGCGGCGGCAAGGGCGTGGCGACGCTGATGGGCGTGGTGCTCGCGCTCTACTGGCCCTCCGGCCTCGTCTATGCGGCGGTGTGGCTCGGCCTGCTGGCGACGGTGCGGATCTCCTCGGTATCGGGCATGGCGGCAGCGGTCAGCGCGCCGGTGAGCGCGGCCTTTTTCGGCCGGCTCGACCTGGTGCTGATGCTGCTCGCGCTCGCGCTGATCGTGCTGTGGAAGCATCGCGAGAATATCGACCGGCTGCTCAGCGGCGCCGAACCCAGGGTCGGCAGCAAGCGTGGCTGACGGGCGGGAGCCGCGGCTGAGGCTGCTGCGCTCCGCCAATGTCGGTCCCGTCACCTATGCCCAGCTGATCGCCCGCTTCGGCACCGCCGAGGCGGCGCTCGATGCGCTGCCGATGCTCGCCGCGCGCGGCGGCGGGCGGGCGCCGCAGATCGCCGATGCCGGCGCGGTGCGGCGCGAGATCGCCGCGGTCGAGCGGCTCGGTGCCCGCTACCTGTTCCTTGACGACCCTGCCTATCCGCCGCTGCTCGCCGAGCTGGACAATGCGCCGCCAGCACTGATCCTGCGCGGCAACATGGCGCTGCTGGAGCGGCCCTCCGTCGCAATGGTCGGCGCGCGCAACGCCTCGGCGGCGGCGTGTCGCTTCGCCCGCCAGCTCGCCATCGGGCTGGTCGAGCAGGGCGCCACGGTGGTTTCCGGCCTGGCGCGGGGCATCGACACCGCCGCGCACCAGGGCGCGCTCGCCGGCGGCACGGTGGGGGTGATCGCCAGCGGCATCGACATCGTCTTCCCGCCCGAAAATGCCGAGCTGCAGGAGCGGGTCGCGCGCCAGGGCCTGCTTGTCACCGAACAGCCGCCGGGCACCGAGCCGCTGGCGCGCTTCTTCCCCGCGCGCAACCGCATCATCGCCGGGCTGTCGCTCGGCACGGTGGTGGTGGAGGCGGCGCCGCGCTCGGGCAGCCTGATTACCGCGCGAATCGCGGCCGAGGCGGGGCGCGAGGTGATGGCGGTGCCGGGCTCGCCGCTCGATCCGCGCGCACAGGGGTGCAATCTGCTGATCCGCGAGGGCGCGATCCTGGTGCAGTCGGCGGACGACATCTGGGAGCAGGTGCGTCCGATCGACTCGCGCGTGGTGCGGTCGCCCGGCGACCGCTTCGGCGCGGCGCCCCCGGAAGACGCCAGCGATGCCGATCGCCGGCGCGTGACCGGGCTGCTCGGCCCGGTGCCGGTGGGGGTGGACGAACTGATCCGCCAGTCGGGCTGCGCGCCCGCGGTGGTGCAGACGGTGCTGCTCGAGCTCGAACTGGCAGGCCGGCTCGATCGCCACGCCGGCGCGCGCGTGTCCTTGCGCTAGCCGCTCAGCGCAGTCCGAACGCCTGAAGGTAGTAGGCGCCGATGCCGTCGCCGATCAGCAGCTGCCCGGGCCCCAGCCGCCCGACCAGATAGGCGGCGCCGACCAGCAGCGAGGCGAGGACCGAGACCGTCGCCAGTGCCCCCGTCCAGCGCGGACCGATCGTGGCGCCGCCGCGGCCGGCCAGGATCAGCCCCGAAAAGGCGAGGAACTCGAACAGCGGGTAGAAGTCGAGCCGGTAGCGGAAGTTCATGCTCACCGCGCACAGCATCAGCCCGGCGGGGATGGCGAGGCCGAGCGCGACCGCGATGCCCCGGGCGCGGTCGGCGCTTGCATGGCGGGCCCAGCCGAGGATCGCGAGCGCCCCCAGCACCAGCAGCAGCGGATCGGTCAGCAGGAAGCTGCTCGGCGGCAGCTCGGCGGCGTCGATCCATTTGCTGCGGGTGGCCTCCAGCAACAGCTGCCCGTCGGCGCCGCGCAGCACCCAGATCGGCGCGAAATAATAGACCAGTCCGAACGGCACCCGCTGGAGGTTGAACAGCCCCTGTTCGGCCATCCGCACCATCCGGTCCGGATACCAGGCGTTGTAGTTGTAATGGTGGTAGTCGGCGAAGGTGAAGGGATTGCCCCAGCGCCCGATATTCACCCCGGCGGTAACCAGCCCGAACAGCGCCAGCAGCAACACCGGCAGCCCGGCAGCGGCAAGCCAGCCGCGCAGATCCGCGCGGCGCCGCACCGCCTCGACCAGCAGCACGCCGCCGAACGCCGCGACCAGCCCGATGCCGAGCGATACGCGGGTCAGCATCGCCAGCCCGGCGGTGAGCGCCATCATCAGCAGCGCCCCGCGCCCCAGCCCGCGCAGCTGCGCATGGATCGCGGCGGCGACGAACAGCGCGCCCCACAGCGCCGCCCACAGGCACACTTCCTGGTAGAGGCTGAACCGCAGGAAGCAGGTCTGCGCGCCCGCGAGCACCAGCACCACCGCCATCGCCCGGCCCAGCCAGGCGGGCAGGCCGGGCAGTTCGCGCCGGATCAGCCGCAGCGTCCACAGCTTGGTCGCGATCATGCCGGCCAGCGCGACGAGGCACGAGCCGATGGTGAAATCGAGCATGTGCCAGCCGGGAAACACCATCATCGGCAGCCGCAGCAGCGCAGGCAGCGGCCCCCAATAGGCCATGACCTGGCCGTGGAGGGTGAACCCCTCGCGGCCCACCGTCCCCGGATAGACGTCGAACCGGCCGCGCAGCAGATGGTCGAGCATCGAGTTGAACGTCAGTTCCAACGGATGCACCTCGCGCGGGATCAGCGCGATCGCATAGGTGCCGAGGATCGCGACCAGCGCGAGCCCGGCGATGCGGAGGAGGCGAGGGGCTGCCGTCATCGCGGCGCCTTTGCCCGCGGATGCGGGTGGCCGCAAGCGTCGGAAGTTGGATCGATCCCGCCGAGGCCACTGGCAAGTCGCGGTCCGCGTCCTACATGCCGCCGGCAAGATCCTCCGAGGAGACACCAGCATGGCCGACGCCCCCGATCCCGCGAACAACCTTCCCGCCGGCTATGTCCCGCCCCAGGTGTGGGAATGGGCGCCGGGCAATGGCGGCAAGTTCGCCAACATCAACCGGCCGACGTCGGGCGCGACGCACGAGAAGGAACTGCCGGTCGGCAAGCACCCGATCCAGCTCTACTCGCTCGGCACCCCCAACGGGCAGAAGGTGACGATCCTGCTCGAGGAACTGCTCGCCGCCGGGCACGCAGGCGCCGAGTATGACGCGTGGAAGATCAACATCGGCGAAGGCGACCAGTTCGGCAGCGGCTTCGTCGCGATCAACCCCAATTCGAAGATCCCGGCAATGGTCGATCACTCGCTCAGCCCCGCGCTGCCGATTTTCGAGAGCGGCGCGATGATGATCCACTTGGCCGAGAAATTCGGCGCCTTCCTGCCGACCGATACGGCCAAGCGCGCGCAGACGCTGAGCTGGCTGATGTGGCAGATGGGCTCGGCACCGTTCCTCGGCGGCGGCTTCGGCCATTTCTTCGCCTATGCGCCGATCAAGATCCAATATGCGATCGATCGCTACGCCATGGAGGCCAAGCGCCAGCTGCACGTGCTCGACACGCATCTGGCGAACAGTCGCTACATGGTGGGCGACGAATACACGATCGCCGACATGGCGATCTTCCCCTGGTACGGCGCGGTGGTGCGCGGCGAGACCTATGCCGGCGCCGACGTGTTCCTGAACGCCCAGGAGTATCCGAATGTCCTGCGCTGGGCCGCCGAGATCGCGACACGCGAGCCGGTGCGGCGCGGGCGGCTGGTCAATCGCGGTACCGGGCCCGAGGACCAGCGCGTCCCCGAGCGCCACGACGCCAACGACATCGACGTCGTGCTGGAGCGCATGCGGGCCACCGCCTGAAGCGACCGCTCCCCTCCCCCCAGCGGGAGGGGAGAGCAGGCTTGACGCGCCGCAGCGTCGCCCCCCACCTTACACGCGTACACGTAGGGATCGGTCTAACCACTTCATGCAGCTTGTCATCGTCGAGTCGCCCGCCAAGGCGAAAACCATCGAGAAGTATCTCGGCAAGGACTATCGCGTCCTCGCCAGCTATGGCCATGTCCGCGATCTGCCGGCGCGCGACGGGTCGGTGAACCCCGACGACTCGTTCGCGATGGAGTGGGAGACCTATGCCGACAAGTCGAAGCAGCTGAAGGCGATCGCCGACGAGGCGAAGAAGGCGGACCGCCTGATCCTCGCGACCGACCCCGATCGCGAAGGGGAGGCGATCAGCTGGCACGTGCAGGAAGTGCTGCGCAACAAGAAGGCGCTCCCCAAGGAGGTCGAGCGCGTCACCTTCAACGCGATCACCAAGCCGGCGATCCTCGAGGCGATGCAGCGCCCCCGCGAGCTGGATACCGATCTGATCGACGCCTATCGCGCCCGCCGCGCGCTCGATTATCTCGTCGGCTTCACGCTTTCGCCGGTGCTGTGGCGCAAGCTGCCGGGCGCCAAGTCGGCGGGCCGCGTCCAGTCGGTCGCGCTGCGGCTGATCGTCGGGCGCGAGCGCGAGATCGAAAGCTTCGTCGCGCAGGAATATTGGTCGGTCATCGCCGAGATGGAATCGGACGGCACCCCGTTCCAGGCCCGTCTCGTCAAGTGGAAGGGCGAGAAGCTCGACCGGCTCTCGATCGGCGACCAGGGCAGCGCCGAGGCCGCCAAGAAGGCGGTCGAGGAAGGCCGTTTCACCGTCGTCGCGGTCGAGACCAAGCCGGCGATGCGCAATCCGCCGCCGCCGTTCACGACGTCCACGCTGCAGCAGGAAGCCGCGCGCAAGCTCGGCTTCTCGGCCAGCCACACGATGCGGATCGCGCAGGCGCTCTACGAGGACGGCGCCATCACCTATATGCGTACCGACGGCGTCCAGATGGACCCCTCGGCGATCCAGGCGGCGCGCAAGGCGGTGGTCGATCGCTATGACGGCAGCTACGTGCCGGACAAGCCGCGCCAGTACCAGACCAAGGCGAAGAACGCCCAGGAAGCGCATGAGGCGATCCGCCCGACCGACTTCAGCAAGGATCGCGCGGGCTCGGGCGACCATGCCCGCCTGTACGACCTGATCTGGAAGCGCGCGCTCGCCAGCCAGATGGCTTCCGCGAGGATGGAGCGCACGACGGTCGACCTGGCGGACGGCACCGGCCAGCACGGGCTGCGCGCCACCGGCCAGGTGGTGCTCTTCCCCGGCTATCTCGCGCTCTACGAAGAGGGCAAGGACGACGAGGGCGACGAGGACAGCCGCCGCCTGCCGCGCATGTCCGAAGGCGCGTCGCCCGCCAAGAAGGCGGTCAACGCCGAGCAGCACTTCACCCAGCCGCCGCCGCGCTTCTCCGAAGCCTCGCTGGTCAAGCGGCTGGAGGAGCTCGGCATCGGCCGGCCTTCCACCTATGCCTCGATCATCCAGGTGCTCAAGGACCGCGCCTATGTGCGGGTGGAGAAGAACCGCTTCTTCGCCGAGGAGAGCGGCCGCCTGCTGACCGCGTTCCTCGAGCGCTTCTTCGAGAAGTACGTCTCGTTCGACTTCACCGCCGAGCTGGAGGAAGAGCTGGACGACGTCTCGGGCGGCCGCGCCGCCTGGCAGGCGGTGCTGGAGGCCTTCTGGCGCGACTTCAAGCCGCGCACCACCGAGGTGATGGAGCAGAAGCCCTCTGACATCACCGCGGCGCTCGACCAGTTCCTCGAGCCCTATCTGTTCCCCGCCAAGGCGGACGGCAGCGATCCGCGGCTGTGCCCGAATTGCGGCGTCGGCAAGCTTGCCTTGCGTGGCGGCCGGTTCGGCGCGTTCGTGGCGTGCTCCAACTATCCCGAGTGCAAATATACCCGTCGCTTCGGCCAGCCGGGTGGCGAGGGGAGCGAGGACACCGGGCCGGAAGTGCTGGGCCAGGACCCCGAGACGGGGCTCAATGTCGAGCGCAAGTCCGGGCGGTTCGGGCCCTATATCCAGCTCGGCGAGGGCAAGGATGCGGCGCGCGCCTCGATCCCGAAGGACATCGATCTCGACCTCGACTGGGCGCTCAAGCTGCTCAAGCTGCCGCGCACCATCGGCAACCATCCGGAGACGGGCAATCCGATCACCGCCTCGATCGGCCGCTATGGGCCCTATCTGGCGCATGACGGGAAGTACGCCCGGCTCCAGTCGACCGCCGAGGTGTTCGAGACCGGCATGAACGCGGCGGTGGTCAAGCTGGCCGAGGCGGCGGCGGGCGGTGGCAGGCCTGCGCGGGGGGCGGCGCGCGAGCCGCTCAAGGTGTTCGGCAAGCATCCGCGCACCGATGCCGAGATCAAGCTGATGGAAGGCCGCTACGGCCCCTATCTCACCGACGGCGAGACCAACGCCACGCTGCCCAAGACGATCGACAAGGACGCGCTGACCCTGGAAGAAGCCGCCCAGCTGATCGACGCCAAGGCGGCGCAGGGGCCGGCGAAGGGCAAGGCGAAGAAGAAGGCCCCGGCCAAGAAGGCGGCGGCGAAGAAGCCGGCGGCCAAGGCTGCGGCGAAGAAGCCGGCGGCCAAGGCTGCGGCGAAGAAGCCGGCCACGAAGAAGGCGCCGGCGAAGAAGAAGGCGGCGGAGTAAGGGGCGGCCTGTTAGCCGTCATCCCGACGAAAGTCGGGATCCATTCGCCACGACGTCTAGGCGGGAGCTGGGACGTTGAAGGCAATGGATCCCGGCTTCCGCCGGGATGACGGAGCTGGGGAGCGTAACGTCTCCGCTGAAGGACACCGCGCTTTCGGCTGGCATTTCCCCCCGAAAACCCCCACATCGCGGCCATGGCTCCGCCACCTCCCTCGATCATCCGCGTCATCGACCTAGAGACCACCGGCGACAAGCCGCCCGTGCACGCCGTGTGCGAGATCGGCTGGCAGGACGTGGCACTCGGGCCCGACGGCCGCTGGGAACTGCAGGGCGAGGGCGGCAATCGCCTCGTCAATCCGGGTCGGGGCATCCCGCCGCTGACCATGGCGATCCACCATATTCGCGACGAGGACGTCGCCGACGCGCCCTATTGGCACGACGTCGCGCGTCCGATCCTCGATCCCTGGCCGCGCCGCGTCGCGCTCGCCGCGCACCGCGCGAGCTTCGAGGAGCAGTTCTGCACGCCTGCGCTCACCCGCGGCGCCGACTGGATCTGCACCTGGAAATGCGCGCTGCGGCTCTGGCCGGACAGCCCGGGCTTCTCCAACCAGATGCTGCGCTACTGGCGCCGGCCCGAAGGGATGGAGCATGAACGCGGGCTGCCGGCACACCGCGCTTTCCCGGACGCCTATGTGACGGCGTTCCACCTGCGCGACATGCTCAACGAAGCGAGCGTCGCGCAGCTGATCGAATGGTCCAGCCAGCCGGGCCTGCTGCCGCGGGTCCGCTACGGCCCCGATCGCGGCAAGGAATGGAGCGAGATCTCCGAGGATTCGCTGGAAGGCTTCCTCACCGATCGCGACGAGGATGTGCGCTTCACCGCCGAGACCGAGCTGGCGCGCAGGCGTGGCGGCGCGCCGGTGGGGCGGGGGAGCTCGACGCAGCGGTTGCTGTTCTAAGATCCTCCCCGTGCCGGAGAGGATGTGCAAAGTCCTTCCACCTGCGAAAGGTTAGCCCCTTTGGGGTTCCGCTAGGGCATCCCCTCCGCTAGGAGGCCCGGTGATGACCCGCAGCGACCAAGCCCCTGCCGGCCGGCTCGACGGCCGTGAGCACCGCTTCGCGTTGCGCGTCTATTTCGAGGACACCGATCTTACCGGTGTCGTCTATCATGCCAATTACCTGCGCTACATGGAACGTGCCCGATCGGACATGCTCGATCGCGCGGGCATCGACCAGCGCGCGGTGTTCGAAGCGGGTGGCGGCGCCTATGCGGTCGCCGGGCTCGACATTCGCTATCGTGCGCCCGCGAAACTCGGCGACACGCTGGTGGTTGTCAGCAGATTGACCCGCCTGCGCGCCGCCGGGGTACATATTCAGCAACGAGTCATGCGGGACGAAACCATAGTCGCCGAGGCAACCGTGGAGGTGGCGTTCGTCGCCCCCGGCGGTCGCCCGCGGCGACAGCCGGCCGAATGGCTGGCCGCGTTCGAACCGCTCGTGTGGAAGGAAAGTTAAGCGCCCATGCCGTCCGTCACAACCGGTGCCGTCCTGTCGCCGATCCATCTGTTCCTCCAGGCCGACATCGTCGTCAAGCTGGTCATGATCGGCCTGCTGCTCGCCAGCCTGTGGACCTGGACGATCATTATCGGCTTCGCGCTTAAGGTCAGCGGGCTGCGCAAGGAGATGCAGCGCTTCGAGACCGAATATCGCGAGGCCGATGACTTCGACGAATTCCACCGCCGCGCCGCCGGCCGCGACCAGCCGATCGCGCGCGTGTTCGCCGCGGGGGTGAGCGAATGGCGCCGCTCGACCGCGGGCAAGACGATCGACCGCGAAGGCACGCGCGAGCGCCTCGCCACCGCGATGGGCGCGACCGTCGCGATGGAGATCGATCGCCTCTCCGACCGCCTGAACTTCCTCGCCACCGTGGGTTCGGTAGCACCCTTCGTCGGCCTGTTCGGCACCGTCTGGGGCATCATGCGCAGCTTCACCGGCATTGCCGCCGCGCAGAGCTCGTCGCTCGCCGTGGTCGCGCCGGGCATTGCCGAGGCGCTGTTCGCCACCGCGATCGGCCTGTTCGCCGCCATCCCGGCGGTGATCGCCTATAACCGCTACAGCCATGCCGTGAACCGCGTCGAGGCGCGGCTCCATCGCTTCGCCGACGGCTTCCACGCGACGCTGAGCCGTCGCCTGGAGATGGAGGGCTAAGCCGATGGCCATGCACCTCCCCTCCGGCAAGGGCCGCGGCCGCCGCACGCCGATGGCCGAGATCAACGTCACGCCGCTGGTCGACGTGATGCTGGTGCTGCTGATCATCTTCATGGTCACCGCGCCGCTGCTCACCGCCGGCGTGCAGGTGAACCTGCCCGAGAGCCGCGCCAAGGCGCTCGACCAGGAGCAGAAGCCCGTCCAGATCTCGATCGACGACAAGGGCCAGGTGTTCCTCGACAACGACGCGGTGAGCGATGCCGAGCTGCCGGCGAAGCTGGAAGCGATCGCCGCCAGGAAGGGCCCCGACGGCAAGCCCGCCGCCATCTATCTGCGCGGCGATACCGCGCTCGGTTATGGCAAGGTGATGCGGGTGATGGGCGAGCTCAACCAGGCCGGCCTCAACAAGGTGTCGCTGCTCACCGAACCGAGCGACCAGCGCTGAAGTGAGCGAGACCATGGACCGTAGCGAGCGGATCGGGCTCGGCGTTTCCATCGCGGCGCACGCCGCGGTGTTCGCCGCGCTCGTGCTCAGCTTCGCGAAGACGCCGCCGCAGGAGCCGCCCAAGGCGATTCCGATCGACATTTCGCTCGCCGACAAGGTGGGGCTGGAAAGCAGCGCACCGGTGCCGAGCCAGGAGGAGCTGGCCGCCAAGAAGTCACCGGTCGAGGCGCCGGTGGAGCCAGAGGCGGCGCCTGCACCCGCGCCCGAGCCGCAACCGCTCCCCAAGCCGCAGCCGGCCCCGCCCAAGCCCGCGCCGGAGCCGCAACCGCAGCCCAAGCCGGCGCCGCCGCAGCCCAAGCCCAAGCCAGCCGAGAAGCCGGCGCCGGCCAAGCCGAGCAAGCCGTCGCCGGCCGCCAAGCCGCAACCGCAAAAGCCGAGCACCGCGCCCGCGCAGAGCGCCGCGACCGGCAGCGCGCGCCGCCCGGTGAAGCCGACCGGCAATCTGGCCGGACTCGATCTCGGCCGCTCGAACAACAAGACCGCCAGCACGTCGCTGCGGAACCCCGGCAGCAAGGCTTCGGCCGAGGACGTGGCGAGCTTCCGCGGCGTGATCGCGCGGCAGATCCAGCCCTGCGCCAACCGCCAGGTCACCCCCGGGCCGGGCGCCGAGCGCATCCGCGTGCTGCTGCGCGTGAACTTCAATCCGGACGGCTCGCTGGCGGGCGATCCGGATATTACCGGCGTACAGGGGAACGATGCGACCAATGGTCGGTATGTGGAGCGGGTGAAGGATCTGGCGATCGCCACCTTCAAGGGCTGCACGCCGATTCGTGGGCTGCCCGCCAATCTCTACGCCGTGCCGAGCGGCTGGAAGAGTCTGGCGTTCAGCTACAAGCTGCCTGGATGAGGATGAAGCGATGAAATTCAAATTTGCGGCCCTTGCGACGGTCTGCTTCGTGACCGCGGCCCACGCCCAGACGACTCCGCCGCCGCCGATCGCCAACAGCCCCGAAGCGCAGGCGCAGGCCGCGCAGCCAGCGCAGCAGGGCGGCGCGCAACCGGTGATCGACATCGTCGGCGGCATCTCCGCGCCGATGCCGATAGCGATCCCGGCGATGCCGACCTCGGCGGTGGTGGATACCCCGGCCGGCTCGACCGACGTGCTGGGGCAGAAGCTCGCCGACATCATCACCAACGATCTGCGCGGCTCCGGGCTGTTCACGCCGATTCCCCCTGCGCAGCTGCGCACCGTCGCCTTCCCGGAAGTGACCGCCCCGGCCTATGACTATTGGGGCGGCACCGGCGCGCAGTCGCTGGTGCAGGGCTATGTCCGCGCCAACTCGAACGGCACGCTGACGGTCGGCTGCTACCTCTACGACGTCTCGTCGAAGGTGGAGCTGATCCGCCAGGGCTTCGTCGTCTCGCCGGGCGACTGGCGCCGCGCGGGCCATAAGTGCGCCGACGCGATCTATGCGCGGCTCACCGGCGAGGGCCCCTATTTCGACACCCAGGTCGTCTATATCGCCGAGAGCGGCCCCAAGAATCGCCGCCGCAAGCAGCTCGCGATCATGGATCAGGACGGCGCGAATCACCGCTTCCTCACCAACGGCCAGTCGATCGTGCTGACCCCGCGGCTGAGCCCCAAGCTCAACGCGATCCTCTACATGAGCTTCGAGCGCGATCGCCCGTCGATCCACATCTACGACCTCAACTCGCGCCAGGATCGCACGCTGGTGGCGAACGTGGCGCTCAACTTCGCGCCGCACTGGTCGCCCGATGCGCGCTGGGTGGTGTTCTCGATGGCGGTCGGCGGCAATACCGACATCTACCGCGTGCCCGCCAGCGGCGGCACCCCGCAGCGGCTGACCACCTCGCCGGGCATCGACACCGGCGGCAGCTATTCGCCCGACGGCTCCAAGATCGTGTTCGAAAGCGATCGCGGCGGCACCCAGCAGCTCTATGTGATGAACGCGGACGGCTCCAACCAGCACCGCATCAGCTTCGGCGGCGGGCGCTATGCGGCGCCGGCCTGGAGCCCGCGTGGCGACCAGATCGCCTTCACCCGCATGGGCGGCGGCGCGTTCCGCATCGGCGTGATGAATCCCTCGGGCGGCGGCGAGCAGCTGCTCACCAACAGCTGGGGCGACGAGGGCCCGAGCTGGGCGCCCAACGGCCGCGTGATCATCTTCTTCCGCTCCGCCCAGGGATCGGGCCGCCCGGACCTCTGGACGGTCGACCTCACCGGCCGCGCGACGCGAAAAGTGCCGACGCCGCTCGACGGCTCGGATCCAAATTGGGGTGCCGTGCGTCCCTGACACCAAGTAGAAACTCTAGCGTAACGAATGCGCGGCATGCGCGACACTAGTACAAGGAGGAATTCATGACCAAGCTCGTCCCCAGCCTGATGCTCGGCGTGGCACTCGTCGCCACCGCGGCCTGCTCGAAGAAGCCGCCGAAGGAACTGCCGCCCGCGCCGACCGAGACCCCGGCGCCGAGCCAGCCCTATGGCAATGGCGAGACGACGCAGACCACGCCGCTCTCCGAGCAGTTCCGCCGCGAGGTGACGAGCGACACGATCCACTTCGCGCTCGACCAGTATGACGTCGACCAGCAGTCGCGCGCGATCCTCGACAGCCAGGCCAAGTGGCTGGTCGCGCACCCGAACGTCCGCATCACGCTGGAAGGCCATTGCGACGAGCGCGGCACCCGCGAATACAATCTCGCGCTGGGCGATCGCCGCGCCAATGCCGCGAAGAACTATCTGGCGGCGCAGGGCGTCTCGGCCGATCGCATCACCACGATCAGCTATGGCAAGGAGCGCCCGATCGCGCTGGGTTCGGACGAAGCCGCCTGGGCGCAGAACCGCCGCGCGGTGACGCTCGTCCTGAACTGAGTTCGGGCCTGACGCCGAAATCGAGGCCGCCGGGGGACATGCTCCGGCGGCCTTTTTTTCGTGTTCGCCGAATCCGCTTGTCCGGCCTTCTGATTCGATATAAATATGATATCATAATTCAGGAGGGAAAAATGACGGACGTACGGAGCACCGCGCCCGCTTTGCGCCAGAGCACCGAGTCGGTGGCGCACACGGCGAGCGGCTATGGCATGTTGTTGGTCGCGGTGGCGGCGCTGGTCTTCGGCGGACTGGCCTTCACGCAGATCGATCGGCTGCCGGACTGGATGGTGGTCGCGTGGATCGTGCTCGCGTCGCTCGTCTTCCTCTTCGTGCTGTGCGGCTTCTACCTGCTCCAGCCCAACCAGGCGGCGGCGATCCTGCTGTTCGGCGACTATCGCGGCACCGATCGCACCACCGGCCTGCGCTGGTCCTGGCCGTGGCTGATCAAGACCAAGGTCTCGGTCCGCGCCAACAACATGATTTCGGACAAGATCAAGGTGAACGACCTGCGCGGCAACCCGATCGAGATGGCGGCGCAGGTGGTGTGGCGGGTGACCGACACCGCGCAGGCGCTGTTCGACGTCGACGACTACAAGGCCTTCGTGAACGTCCAGATCGAGGCGGCGGTGCGCACCATCGGCTCGCGCTATCCCTATGACGATTTCGAGCATCAGGAAGTCACCCTGCGCGGCAACCACGACCAGGTCGGCGGCGAGCTCCGCGCCGAGCTGATCGAGCGATTGCTGGTGGCAGGCATCACCGTCGACGAATGCGGCTTCACCCATCTCGCCTATGCGCAGGAGATCGCCGGCGCGATGCTGCGGCGCCAGCAGGCCCAGGCGGTGGTCGCGGCGCGCAAGGCGCTTGTCGAGGGCGCGGTCGGCATGGTCGAGATGGCGCTGGACCAGCTCTCGGCGAAGAATGTCGTGGAGCTGGACGACGAGCGTCGCGCCGCGATGGTCTCGAACCTGATGGTGGTGCTGTGCGGCGAGCGCGACACCCAGCCGGTGGTGAATGCCGGTTCGCTCTATCAGTAAGGCCGTCGCGTGAGCGTCCCCCCGCAGAAAAAGGCCTTCCCGCTCCGCCTCGATCCGGCGCTCTACGCAGCGATCGAGCGGAGCGCGGCGACCGACCTGCGCAGCGTCAACGCGCAGGTGGAGTGCCTGCTGCGCGAGGCGCTGGCGCGGCGGGGGGTGAAGCTGGCGGACCCGGTGCGCCCCAGGCGCGGCCGCCCGCCCAAGCAGGTGGAAGGAGACGAGGAATGAGCGAGGAGGATGTGCGCCCGGGCTTCTGGTTCAAGCCCAAGGCGTTCGGCTATGGCGCGACGCCGGTGACGTGGCAGGGCTGGCTGGTCGTGGCGCTGTTCGTGCTGCTGACCGGGTTGATCCTGCGCCTGGCGATGCCGCGGCACCCGCTGTTCCTGGCGCTGCTCGCGCCGCTGACGCTGGCACTGGTCTGGATCAGCTGGGCGAAGACCGACGGGGCGTGGCGCTGGCGGCCCTGAACGGCGTGCCGCAGGAACGAGTGAAATCGCTTTCTCCGTTTCACTGTTCCGCTTATGTACCGGGCATGCCGCGCTTCGCCTCGTTCCTGTCGCCGCTCCCCCTCCTTTGGGAGCCCCGCCGATGATCGCCCACCTCCGCGGCGCACTGGCGTCCAGCGGCGCCGATCATGCGGTGATCGACGTGAACGGCGTGGGCTATCTGGTCGGGGCGTCGGCCAAGACGCTCGACAAGCTGGGCGCGGTGGGCGAGCAGGTCACCATCCATACCGAGATGCTGGTCAGCGAGGATTCGATCCGGCTGATGGGCTTCGCCACCGCCGACGAGCGCGACTGGTTCAAGCTGCTGACCAGCGTGCAGGGGGTGGGGGCCAAGGTGGCACTGGCGATCCTATCGATCCTCGCCCCCGAGGAACTGCGCACCGCCGTCGCCCGCGCCGATTCCGCGACGATCGCGCGGGCGAACGGGGTGGGGCCGAAGCTCGCCCAGCGCATCGTCAACGAGCTGAAGGACAAGGCCGGCGGCCTCGCGCTCGGCGGGGTCGGTGCCACGGCGGCACCCAGCGGCGGGGCGGGGGCCGATGCGGTGTCGGCGATGCTCAACCTCGGCTTCAAGCCCGCCGAGGCCAGCGCGGCGGTCAACGCGGCCAGCGACGAGCTCGGCCCGGCAGCAACGCTCGACGCGCTCGTCCGCCTCGCGCTGCGCAAGGCGGCGAAGTAGCATCGTGGAAATCGAAGTCTCCGCCGAGGCGAAGGACAAGCGCCTCAACCGCCGCGTCGCGATCACCGTGGTGGTGCTGTCGGTCGCGACCGGGCTGTGCAACATCAAGGACGGCAACATCGTCCAGTCGATGGAACAGGCGCAGTCCGGCTCGGTCGACCTGTGGAACGAATATCAGGCCACCAAGACCAAGCAGCACCTCGCCGAAACCAGCCGCGCGCAGATCGCGGCGGTGGCGAGCGATCCGGCGAGAGTCGCCCCGATCCTGCACGGGCTCGATGCCGATATCGCCAAGTACAAGCAGGAGGCACCCAGGCTCGCCGAGCAGGCCAAGGCGCAGGCGGCGCTGTACGACGCGCTCAACGTCCATGACGACCAGTTCGACGCCAGCGACGCGGCGATCGCCACCGCGATCTCGGTCGCGGCCGTCTCGGCGCTGGCGGAGAGCAGCTGGCTGCTGGTGGTCGCCTGGGTGTTCGGCGCGTTCGGGCTGTTCATGGGGCTGTGCGGCTTCGCCGGCTGGGGCTTCCATCCCGACGTGCTGAGCACGCTGCTGGGATGAGGGGCAGGGCGCCCCTAGAGCAACGGCGTCGGCAGCGGCTCGCCGGCGAAATGCGCGTCGAGATTGGCGACCACCAGCGCCGCCATCGCCGCGCGCGTCTCCGCCGTGGCGCTGCCCTGATGGGGGGCGAGCACCACCTGCTCCATCGCGCGCAGCGCCTCGGGCACGTGGGGCTCGTCGGCGAACACGTCCAGCCCCGCGCCGGCGATGGTGCCTGCACACAGGGCCGCGACCAGCGCATCCTCGTCGACCAGGCTGCCGCGCGCGACGTTGACCAGCACGCCGGCGGGGCCGAGCCTGTCCAGCACGGCGGCATCCACCACGTGCGCCGTCGCCGCGGTGCCGGGTGCCGCCAGGATCAGCACGTCGCTTTCCTCCGCCAGGCTGGCGATGTCGGGCACATAGCGCCAGGGAAGCGATTTCGCGCTGCGGGCGGTGTAGAGCAGCTCGCGCGCGAAGGGCGCGGCGCGGGCGGCGATGGCGGCGCCGATCTTGCCCATCCCGAAAATGCCGATGCGGCGGCCGCTGGCATGCCGGCCGAGCGGTGCCTTCCAGCCGCCGCGGCGCACCAGCGCGTCGTTGGCGGCGATCCGGCGCTGTACCGCCAGCATCAGCCCGATGGCGAGATCGGCGACGTCCTCGGTCAGCACGTCGGGGGTGGTCGACACCCGCACGCCGCGGGCGCGCAACGCATCGAGATCCAGCCCGTCATAGCCGACCCCGTTGATCGCGACGATCTCCAGTTCGGGCAGCCGATCGAGCATCGCCGCATCCAGCTGCAGCTGACCGCCGCCGACGATCGCGCGCGTGGTCGCGGGTGGGGTGCGCTCGTGCAGCGTGAAGCGCCGCGCGAGTTCGGCGCGGAGCGAGTCGGAAATGGCGGTTGCCACGTACAGATCGACCATGCGCCCCTAGATGCGCGCTTCGCCGCGGCTTTGCCAGTCCAGCCAATCGACCGGCGCGTGCGCGGCGGCTACAATGTGATTTCCTTGCCATGACCGACACCGACCGCCTCCTCACCGCCGGCCGCCGCGCCGAAGACGTCGACGCCGCGCTGCGTCCCAAGTCGCTCGACGAGTTCGTCGGGCAGAAGGCGGCGCGCGAGAATCTGCGCGTGTTCATCGATGCCGCCAGAGCGCGCGGCGATGCGCTGGACCATGTGCTGTTCTTCGGGCCGCCGGGATTGGGCAAGACCACGCTCGCCCAGATCATCGCGCGCGAGATGGGGGTGGGGTTCCGCTCGACTTCCGGCCCCGTGATCGTCAAGTCGGGCGATCTGGCGGCGCTGCTCACCAATCTCGAGGACGGCGACGTGCTGTTCATCGACGAGATCCACCGGCTCAATCCGGCGGTGGAGGAAGTGCTCTATCCCGCGATGGAAGACCGCGCGCTCGACCTGATGATCGGCGAAGGGCCTTCGGCGCGCAGCGTGCGGATCGATCTGCCGCGCTTCACGCTGGTCGGGGCGACGACGCGGCAGGGGCTGCTGACCACCCCGCTGCGCGACCGCTTCGGCATCCCGGTGCGGCTGCAATTCTACACCGTCGATGAGCTGGAGCGGGTGGTGACCCGGGCCGCCGGGCTGCTGGGGCTCGACATCGCCGCCGATGGGGCGCGGGAGGTCGCGCGCCGCTCGCGGGGGACGCCACGCATCGCCGGGCGGCTGCTGCGCCGCGTGCGCGATTTCGCCAACGTCTTCGGCGAGGCGGTGGTGCACGCCAAGGTCGCCGATGCGGCGCTCAACCGGCTGGAGGTCGACGGGCTGGGGCTCGACGCGATGGACCGGCGCTATCTGATGATGATCGCCGACGTCTATCGCGGCGGCCCGGTGGGGGTGGAGACGCTCGCCGCCGGCCTGAGCGAGCCGCGCGATACCGTCGAGGAAGTGATCGAGCCCTATCTGATCCAGCTCGGCCTGATCGCGCGGACGGCGCGGGGGCGGTGCCTGAACGGGCCGGGCTGGAAGCATCTCGGCCTCAATCCGCCGGCTGGATCGCAGGACGGGCTGTTCGACTAGGCGCCGTGTTCGAAGCCCAGCCGATCTGGCAGCGGGAGCGGTGTGCCGGCATCGTGGAGCGTCAGGCCTGCGCCCTCGCTGAACGCGCCGAGGCACGTCGCTGCCAGCGGCAGTGGTCCCGGTGGCGCCGCGAACAGCAGCTCGTAATCGTCGCCCGCGGTCGCGGCGGCAAGACGCGCCGCGCGGTCGCCGCCGCGCACCGCCTGATAGTCCGCCGAAAGCGGTAGGGCGGCGAGGTCGATCGTCACCCCCAGCCCGCTGGCCTCGGCCATCCGCGTCGCGTCGATCAGCAGCCCGTCGGACACGTCCATCATCGCGTGCACGCCCGAGGCGAGCGCCTGGCCCTCCTCCAGCCGCGGCGTCGGGCGACGGTAGCGCGCGAGCAGCGTCGCCGGGCCCTCTCCCGTCCTCGCCACCTCCAGCCCCGCACCGCCATCGCCGATCGTGCCGGTGACGTAGAGCAGATCGCCCGCCTGCGCGCCGTTCCTTGCCGGAGCATGGGGCGAGCGCCCGAGCGCCGTCAGCGACAGCGTCCGCGGCACGCCTGGGGGCGCCTTCACCGTGTCGCCACCGATCAGCGGGCAGGCGAAGGCCGCCAGCGCGGCGTCCAGCCCTGCCAGGAACGACGAGTCCCAGGCCTCGTCGCCCGCGAGCGGATAGCCGAGCAGCACGCCCTCCGGCACCGCGCCCTTGGCGGCGAGATCGGACAGGTTCACCGCCACCAGCTTCCAGGCGACGTCCTCCGCCGGATCGTCCGGCAGATAGTGGACGCCCTCCACCAGTAGGTCGTGCGTGAGGACGAGATCGCCGAGCACGGCCGCATCGTCGCGCAGCCCGCGCGCTCCGGCATGGAGCGGCAGGTGACGAAGATAGGCAAGGAACGCCGCCTCGTTCATCCCGCCCGGCACGGGGCAGGGGCGGGCATCAACCGCGTGCGTCCTTGGCGATCGCGTCCAGAATGCCGTTCACGAACCCCTTTTCACGGCGATCGTAAAAGGCGTCGGTGACATCCAGATATTCGCTGATCACCGCCGCGGTCGGCACGTCGGCGCGGGCGAGCAGCTCATAGGTGCCGGCGCGCAGGATCTGGCGCATCGGCTTGTCGAGCCGCTCCAGCGTCCAGCCGGTGCTCAGCTTGGCGGCGATGATGCCGTCGATCTCCTCGCGGCGGGCGTCGGCGCCGCTGACGATGTCGTCGAAAAAGGCGATGTCGGCGTCGGCATATTCGACGTCCTCGATGATCGCGCCGAGCCGGTGCTGGTGGAACTCGTGCAGCAGCGCCGGGATCGAGGTGCCCTCCATCTCGCGCTGGTACAGCGCCTGGACGGCACCGAGGCGCGCGGCGGCGCGGGCCTTGGAACGGGAGCGTGCTTGCGGACTGGCCATATTCTTACTCTATCACTTTAGACGGATCGCGACCGACTTCGCGTGCGCGGGCAGGCCTTCGGCTTCTGCGAGCGCGGCCGCGGCGGGGCCGATCGCGGCGAGCCCGGACGGATCCAGGCTCAGGAACGAGGTGCGCTTCATGAAGTCGAGCACCGACAGGCCCGATGCGAAGCGCGCGCGCCGCCCGGTGGGCAGCACATGGTTGGGGCCGGCGACATAATCGCCGACGGCTTCGGGCGTATAGCGGCCGAGGAACACCGATCCGGCATGGCGGACCATGTCGAACAGCGGCTCGGCATCGTCGCAGGCGAGTTCGAGATGCTCGGGCGCGAGGCGATCGACCAGCGGCATCGCGGTGGGCAGGTCGGGCACCAGGATGATCGCGCCGTTCGCGTCCCAGCTGGTACGTGCGGTGGCGCCGGTCGCCAGCGTCGCGATCTGCGCGTCGACCGCCGCCGCGACCTTGTCGGCAAAGGCGGCATCGTCGGTGAACAGGATCGACTGGCTGGTGGGGTCGTGCTCGGCTTGGCTGAGCAGGTCGGCGGCGATCCATTGGGGATCGTTCTTGCCGTCGGCCACCACGACGATTTCGGACGGGCCCGCGACCATGTCGATGCCGACCACGCCGTAGAGCTGGCGCTTGGCCTCCGCCACCCATGCATTGCCCGGCCCGGTGACGACGTCGACCGGCGCGATCGTCTCGGTGCCATAGGCCAGTGCGGCCACCGCCTGCGCACCGCCCACGCGGTACAGCTCGTCGACGCCCGCGACATGCGCGGCGGCGAGGACCAGCGGGTTCACCTCGCCGTTGGGCGTCGGCGTGACCATCACCAGCCGGCGCACGCCCGCCGCCTTGGCGGGAATCGCGTTCATCAGCACCGAGCTGGGATAGGCCGCGCGGCCGCCGGGGACATAGACGCCCGCTGCATCGACCGGCGTCCAGCGCGCGCCGAGGCGGATGCCCTGCGCGTCGGTTTCGTCGCGATCCTCGGGGCGCTGCTTCGAATGATAGACCGCGATCCGCTCGGCGGCGAGTTCGAGTGCGTCGCGCAGCTCGGGTGTCAGCCCCTCATAGGCGGCGAGGCAGTCGGCGCGGTCGATCGTCCAGCCCGAGCGGTCCAGATCATGCTTGTCGAACAGCCGGGTCAGGTCGCGCAGCGCGACATCGCCTTCGTCGCGGACGCGCTTGATGATGTGGGTGACGTTGCGCGCGACATCGTCGTCCGCTTCGCGGCGGGCGTTGACCAACGCGGTGAAGGCTTGCGTGAAACCGGCGTCGGTGGAGTTCAGGCGGATCATGCCACGGCCTTTCGGAAGCCGTCGACCAGCGGCACGACTTCGCTCGCGCGCGTCTTGAACGCGGCGCGGTTGACGATCAGGCGGCTGGTCACCTCGGCGATCACTTCCACCTCGACCAGTCCGTTTTCCTTCAGCGTGCGGCCCGAGGAGACGAGGTCGACGATGCGCGGGGCGAGCCCCAGCACCGGCGCCAGCTCCATCGCGCCGTTGAGCTTGACGCACTCGGCCTGCACCCCGCGCGCCTCGAAATGGGCGCGGGTGATGTGCGGATATTTGGTCGCGACGCGGACATGGCTCCAGCCGCGCGGATCGTCCTGTTCGGCGAGCGCCACCGGCTCGGCGACCGAGATGCGGCAATGGCCGATGCCCAGGTCGACCGGCGCGTAGAGCTCCGAATAGTCGAACTCGGCGAGCACGTCCGAACCCACGATCCCCAGATGCGCGGCGCCGTGCGCGACGAAGGTCGCCACGTCGAAGGCGCGCACCCGGATCAGGTCGATCACCGGGTTGTTGGTCGCGAAACGCAGCGCGCGCGAGTTCTTATCGGAAAAGGCGGCTTCGGGCACGATGCCGACCGCCGCCAGCAGCGGCAGCGCCTCTTCGAGAATCCGGCCTTTCGGCACGGCAAGGATCAACGGCTCGGTCATGGGTGCGGGGGCTTTACTTGGGGGCGGCCATGGGCGCAACACGCGCCAAAGGGGAAGCGCATGGCGTCCGAAGCAGAGAACCGCAAGAGTTTTGCCATCCAGGCCGACTATTGTGCGGCGATGGATGCGCCGATCACCGCGCGCATCTGTACCGCGCTGGGGCAGGGGATCAGCCGAAGCAGCGAGACGGGGCGGCGGGTGCTCGACTGGCCGGGCGAGCCGGTGGCCGACGCGCTGGTGCTGCGGCTGGTGGGCGGACTGCATGCGCTGCATCGGCGCGGCGTGATCGAGCTGCGGCGCATCTTCACGGGCGAGGAGACCGATATTGGCCGGATGGCCACGGCGCTCGATGCGGTGCTCTGCGCCTATGACCTGCCGCTGATGCCCTGGCTCTACGGCCCGCCCCAGACCAACGAGGCGGCGCGTTCGAACGGGTTGATGACCGGGCTGCTGCATCTCGCGCAGCGCTATGGCCCGCGCTTCGAACTGCTCGAGATCGGGTCGAGCGCCGGGCTGAACCTGATGCTGGGGCGCTACCGCTTCGATCTGGGCGGGGTGGCGGTCGGCCCCGCCGAGTCGCCGCTGCTGCTGCGGCCCGAATGGCGGGGCAGCCCGCCGCCCGCGGTGCCGGTGGCGATCGTCTCCGCCCGCGGCGTCGACATCGCCCCGCTCGACCTGACCGACGACCGCGATGCCGATCGGCTGCAGGCCTATGTCTGGGTCGATGCGGTGGCGCGGCAGGCGCGGCTGGACACCGGAATCGCGATGCTGCGCGCCGATCCGGTGCGGCTGGAGCGCGGCGATGCCGCCGATTGGCTCGAAGCCCGTCTCGCCGAGCCGCAGCCGGCGGGCGTCACCCGGGTGCTGATGCACTCGGTCGTCTGGCAATATCTGCGGCCCGAGGCGCAGGCGCGCATCGCCGCGAGGATGGAGGCAGCCGGCGCCGCCGCGACGCCCGAGCGCCCGCTCGGCTGGGTGATGATGGAGCCCAATCGCGACCTCGCCGCGCAGGAGGTGCGGGTGCGCGGCTGGCCCGGCGACACGCCGATGGAACTGGTCGCGCGGACGCATGCGCACGGCGCCTGGGTCGAGGGGCTCGCGCCGCCCTATGACACCACGCCTTATGTGATGCGGGTCGCCTGACGGCCGCGCTGGCGGCCCTCCCACGCACTGCCGGCAGACGGCACCGTCGCCCTTGCGGGAGCAACGCGTTGCTCCTGCTCGTCTTTCACCGTTGAGCGCGAATTTTCATCCCTGCATCATTGACAGTTTTGCCGTTTTGTCGGACTTAAAAGATCGAAGCCGCGTCTGTCGCGGTGATCTGTGTCCGCTGCAGCGATCGGGAAAGCCCGAGCCGGTGGACGTCGAAAGGGGAGGACGGCATGACTCGCAAACCGATTCTGTTGATGGGCGTGGCCCTGATGGCGCTCGCCGGTGCCGCGCCGGCATGGGCACAATCCGACGCAAATTCCGGCGAGACGCCGCAAACGCCCAGCGCGCAGAGCAGCGCGACCGAGGAGGAGATCCTCGTCACCGGCATCCGCGCCAGCCTTGCCTCGGCACGCGAGTTTAAGCGCAACTCGGATTCGATCCTCGACGCCATCGTCGCCGAGGATATCGGTAAGTTGCCGGACAATAATGCTTCCGAGAGCCTTGCGCGACTGCCGGGCGTGCAGGTCAGCCGCTATGCGGACGAAGCTTCGGGCATCCTGATCCGCGGCCTGCCGGACGTCGGGACCTCGTTCAACGGGCGCGAGATCTTCACCGCCGAGAACCGCACCGTGCAGGTGCATGATTTCCCCGCCGGCGCGCTCGCGGCGCTGGAAGTGTACAAGTCGGCCACCGCCGATCTGATCGAGCCGGGCCTGGCCGGGCTGGTCAACGTCCGATCGCGCCGTCCGTTCGACTTCAAGGGGTTGGAGATCGCCGGCGCGATCCGCGCCTCGTACAACGACCAGTCGAAGAAGACGAACCCGAACGGCAATCTGCTGATCAGCAACCGCTGGAACACGCCGATCGGCGAGATGGGGGCGCTGGTCAACGTCGCCTATAACCGCTTCTACTATAACAACGCGATCCGCTACACCAATGGCGGCGTCGATCCGGTGGCGAACAGCAAGGCGACGCTGCCCGCGGGCGAGGCCGCCGATTTCCGCCTGCCGTACAGCGTCGGCCTCTATTATCCGCGCGGGCTGCGCGAGCGCCCGTCGGTCAACGGCTCGCTCCAGTGGAAGCCGGCGCACAATCTCGAAATCTATGCCGACGGCCTGTGGCAGGCGTTCCGCAACCAGGGTTCGACCGAGAGCTTCGACGTGTCGCTGCTGCGCGCCGCGCCGAAGAACGCCGCGGGCGTCGAAGTGCCCCCGACCCTGTCGAACATCGTCCGCGTGCCCGGTGAGCCCAACAAGCTGGTCAGCGTGAGCAAGACCGGCGGCTATCCGGCGGAGATGTTCCGTTCGACCAGCCGCGACTTCACCAACACCTACCAGGCCGCCGCGGGCTTCATCTGGAACACCGGCCGCGCGGTGATCTCGAGCGACTTCGCCTACACCTTCTCGGAATATGGCGCCAACGAACGCAGCCTCGATTCGCAGACCGCTTCGGCGCCGCCGGTCAACGTGATCTTCGAGAAGGAGAAGTCCTCCTGGTTCGATCTCGGCAATTACGACATGACCAACCCCGCCAACTATGTGTGGCGCGGCTATTATGAGCGCGAATATTATGTCAGCGGCGCCGGCATCCAGTGGCGCGGCGACGTCGCGCTGGATACCGAGATCGGCTGGCTGCCCAAGATCAAGTTCGGCCTGCGCGCAACCGACCGTGACGCGAAGCGCCGACAGGGCAACCGCTACGCCTATACGCCGACGCTGAACATCCCGTTCGCCAGCCTGCCGACCGGCAGCCTGGAGCAGGTGCAGGACGGCTTCCGCGGCGACGGCCCGCCGTTCCGCAACTGGCTGATGCCGTCCTATGACGCGATCCAGGGCAATGCCGAGGCGCTGCGCCAGCTCTCCTATGCGTCGCTCCAGAAGATCGTCGCCGCCAACCCGAACGACCAAGGCTACAAGGACGCGCTGCAGCAGTTCAGCACCCAGGCGATCCCGATGGATCCCTATGGCGGTTTCTACGCCAAGGAATCGAGCTACGCCGCCTATGCCTCGGCCAGCTATGCCTTCGATGTCGGCATCCCGATCGACGGCAGCGTCGGCGTGCGCATCGTCAACACCGATGGCCGCTATGTCGGCACCTCCAAGGTGACCGCGGTGGACGGCACCGTCTCGGCGGTCACCGACACCAATCGCCAGAACTATGTCGACGTGCTGCCGAGCTTCGGGCTGCGCGCCAAACTGGCGCAGGGGCTGCAGGCGCGCCTGGGCTTCACCATGACGCGTACCCGGCCCGGCTTCGGCCAGCTCAACCCCGCGTTCAGCCTCAACCGCAACACCGATGCCGGATCGGGCGGCAACGCCTCGCGCTACGCCTTTTTCGGCTCGGGCGGCAACCCGGACCTGAAGCCGCTGACCTCGAAGAATTACGACGCGACGATCGAATATTATTTCGGGCGGAACGGTGCGGTGAGCGGTGCGGTATTCTATCGCGATCTCAAGGGCTTCATCAGCAACTACACCCGCGACGTCAACGATCCGGTCTATGGCTTGATCCAGATCAGCCGGCCGGAGAACGCCGGCACCGGCAAGATCAAGGGCTTCGAACTTTCGGCACAGAGCTTCTTCGACTTCCTGCCGGGCTGGCTGAGCGGCTTCGGCGCGCAGGCGAACCTCACCTATGTCGACGCCAAGAACCAGCTGCCGGCGGCACTCGGCACGGCGCAGCCCATGGTCTCGCTCACCGGCCTGTCGAAATGGTCCTACAACCTCAGCGGCTTCTACGAGCGCGAAAAGATATCGCTGCGCCTGTCGTACAATTATCGCAGCTCCTATATCGATTTCTACAGTCGCAATTCGAACGATCAGCAATATACCGGCCAGAGCGTGCGGCCGATATCGCGGCTGGATTTCTCGGGATCGTACACGCCGATCGAGAACATCACGTTGACGGCCGAAGTCAACAATATCCTGGCGCAGCCGTTCAGCAACTATCGCTACTTCAACGAGACGCAGTACTACCCGATCGATACGCGCTACGAAGGGCGCTACTACAGCGTCGGCGTGCGCTTCCGTTTCTGAGACCCGGGCTTCCGGTTCCTTCCCCCCTGCGCCCGGCTTCGACCGGGCGTTTTTTTAAGGAGAGGCCCGGCTTCGACCGGCGGCTTTATTGCGCCGGCCGGGCGGCCAGCCATTCGAGCAGCGCGCTCGTCACCTCCTCGGGTTTTTCCCAGGGGGCGAAATGGCCAGCGTCGCGGATCTGGACGATCCGATAGTCGGGGATCAGCGTCTCCAGCCCGTCGAGCAGGCAGGGCAGCAGCCCGCGATCGCGCATACCCCAGATCACCAGCGTGGGCTGCGGCTGGAGCGGGAAGGGGCCGTCGATCCAGCTCGGGCGCGGCGGATCCTCGTCCATCGCCGGCACCACGATCTGGGTGGCGCGGTACCAGTTGAGCATCGCGGTGAGCGCGCCCGGCTGGCTCCATTGTTCGAGATAGATCGCCTGTTCCTCGCGCGGCACGGTGACCTGGAGATGCTCGCCGAACAGCGAGAGCAGGAACTGCTCGAGCCCCGTCTTGTCCGGCGCGCGATCGAGCTCGGTCTCGCGGAAGAAGCGGATATACTGGCTCGCGCGGCGCTGGCCGGGATCGTCGAACAGCTTGCGTTGGAAGACCTGTGGATGCGGCGCGTTGACGATCGCCAGCCGGGCGACGCGTTTGGGCTCGCGCAGTGCCGCCATCCACGCGATCGCGCCGCCCCAGTCGTGCCCGACCAGCGTGAATCGATCGACCACCAGCGCATCGGCGAGCGCGAACACGTCCGCCGCGATCTTGTCCGCGGCATAGGCCTCGACGCCGTCGGGCTTGGACGAGTTGGCATAGCCGCGCTGGTCCGGCGCGATCACGAAATAGCGCTCGGCCAGCGCCGGAATCTGGTGCCGCCAGGTGCGGTGCGATTCGGGAAAGCCATGGAGCAGGATCACGGGCGGATTGGCGGGATCCCCCGCCAGCGCGACGTTGAGCGTGACGCCCGTCGCCAGCGGCAGGCTCGTCTGTTGGATTCCGTTCACGCAGCTCTCCCTGTACCTGTCCGGCACCGCCTCCGTGCCGTCGGGTCTTCTGCCCTGGGCCCTTGATGCGCCGGTTGGGCGAAAGCCGCAAGTAAAGGAAAACTAGGGGTAACTTACCGTCTTAGGAACCTCGGGGATGGGGATGAATTCCTTCTCGTCATGGGGCACCTTGGGGAAGGCGCCGGCCTTCCAGTCTTCCTTGGCCTGGTTGATCCGATCGCGGTTGGAGCTGACGAAGTTCCACCAAACGTGGCGCGGCGTCTTGAACGCCTCGCCGCCGCAGAACATCACGCGAGCCCCGCGTTCGGAACGCAGCGTCGCACGGACGCCGGGGCGGAGCAGGTAGAGCGTCATCGGCAGCAGCGGCATGCCGTCGAGGCTGGCATCGCCGGTCGCGACGTAGAGCGCGCGCTCGTCCGCCACCGCGTCGATGGGCACGCTCGCGCCGCCGTCGAGGACGATGTCGCCATAGATGGTCTGGGCATAGGTGGTGGTCGGCGCCGCGGCACCCCAGAGCTCGCCCATGATCACGCGCGCGCGGGCGCCGTGCGCCTCGACGATCGGCAGCTCGGCGGCGGCGACATGCTCGAAGGCGGGGTCCATTTCCTCGACCGCTTCCGGCAGCGCGAGCCAGGTCTGGATGCCGGAGAGCTCGGGGCCCTTCTCGCGCTCGGCGGAGGGCGAGCGCTCCGAATGGACGATGCCGTGGCCGGCGGTCATCAGGTTCACCGCGCCGGGCTCGATCGTGGCATAGGTGCCGAGCGAGTCGCGGTGGTCGAGCGCGCCGGCGAACAGATAGGTGACGGTGGCGAGGTTGATGTGCGGGTGCGGGCGCACGTCGATGCCGGTGCCGACGTCGAGGATCGCCGGGCCCATCTGGTCGAAGAAGATGAACGGCCCCACCATGGTGCGCGGCCGCGAGGGGAGGGTGCGATGCACCTTGAAGCCGCCCAGGTCGTGCGTGGTCGGCTCGATCGTCTGGATCACCAGGTCGTCGCGCATCGTTCGTCTCCGTGTTTGCTGATGCCGGGATAGCCGCTCGCGGCGGCGAGGCCCAGCCAAACCAGCGGATAGGATCGGGAACACAGCGTTTCCGATGCGGCCGGTACAGCTTGTTACAACTCGATCGTTGTAAATGCGAATCGTTCGCGTTATCGCATCGGCCCGACTTCAGCCGAGATTCCCGACCGCCCGATGCACGCCCCGTCTCCTCCCGTCGCGCCCCGCAAGCGCAGCCGCAAGAGCTTCTGGCTCAAGCAGCTCCATACCTGGCACTGGATGAGCTCGGCGATCAGCCTGATCGGGCTGCTGCTGTTCGCGATCACCGGCTTCACGCTCAACCATGCCGCGGACATCGAAGGCGCGCCGCAGACGGTGGACCGTGCGGCGCAGCTGCCGGGGGCGCTGCTGCCGCTGGTCAAGCCCGACGACAAGCCCGACGCCAAGCAGCCGCTGCCCGCGCCGGTCGCCGGCTGGCTGCGCGCCAACCTGAAGATGCCGGCGGAAGGCGTCGCCGAATGGTCGGCCGACGAGATCTATCTGGCCCAGCCGCGTCCCGGCGGCGACGGCTGGATCGCGATCGAGCGCGACACCGGCAAGGTGACGAGCGAGATCAGCTCGCGCGGCTGGATCGCCTATCTCAACGATCTCCACAAGGGCCGCAACGCCGGCACCGCGTGGAAATGGTTCATCGACGTCTTCGCCTTTGCCTGCCTGGTGTTCACGCTGACCGGGCTGGTGCTGCTGTGGATGCATTCCAAGCACCGCAAGAGCACCTGGCCGCTGGTCGCCGCCGGCCTCGCCATTCCCGCGCTGATCGCGCTGTTCCTGATTCACTAAAGGGGGTTTCATGCAGTTTCGCCTGACCGGACTCACTACCGCCGCGCTCGGCGCCGGCGCGCTGCTGCCGAACGCGGCGGCGGCGCAGACGATGGACCTTTCCATCGAGCTGCCGCGCATGCGGGTGGCCGAATATCACAAGCCGTACGTCGCGGTGTGGCTGGAGAAGGAGGGGCAGCCGGCCCGCACCCTCTCCGTCTGGTACGATGTCGACAAGCGCGGCGGCGAGGGCACCAAATGGCTCCACGACGTGCGCCAATGGTGGCGCGCCGCGGGCCGCACGATGAGCTTCCCCGCCGACGGCATCAGCGGCGCCACCCGCGCGCCGGGCGTGCAGAAGCAGCGCCTCGTCGCCGGCAAGGGCGGCATGCCCGCGCTCACGCCGGGCCAGTATACGCTGGTGGTGGAGGCCGCGCGCGAAGTCGGCGGCCGCGAGGTCGTGCGCCTGCCCTTCGCCTGGAACGGCAGCAGCGCCACCGCCGCTGCCAAGGGCACCAGCGAGCTCGGCGCCGTTTCGTTCACGCTCAAGCGCTAAACCGGGGGATCCATATCATGAAGTTCCGCAAGCCGCTTTTCGCCCTCGCCGCCGTCACCGCGCTCGCCGCGCCGGCCGCGATCGCCCACCGCATGTGGCTGCTGCCGTCGTCGACGGTCGTCTCCGGCACCGATAACTGGGTGACCGTCGATGCCGCGGTGTCGAACGACCTGTTCTATTTCGACCACCGCCCGATGGGGGCGATCCCGACGATCACCCAGCCCGACGGTACCGAAGGCAAGGCCGAGCACCATAATGTCGGCCAGTTCCGTGCGACCTTCGACGTGCACCTCACCCAGCAGGGCACCTATCGGATCGCGGTGGTCAATCAGGGCGTGTTCGGCCGCTACACGCTGAACGGCGAGACCAAGATGCTCCCGCGCGGCACGACCAAGGCGCAGCTCGCCACCGCGATCCCGGCGGGCGCCACCGACGTGCAGACCAGCGAGATGCTCGCCCGCAACGAGATCTTCGTGACGCAGGGCGCGCCGACCAACACCGTGTTCAAGCCGACCGGCGAGGGCATCGAGCTGGTGCCGGTGACGCACCCCAACGATCTCGTCGCCAATGAGCCCGCGACCTTCCAGTTCCTGCTCGACGGCAAGCCCGCCTCGGGCCTCTATGTCACCACCATCCTCGGCGGCGGCCGCTATCGCAATGCGCCCAAGCAGATGGAGCAGCGCACCGATGCGTCGGGCAAGGTGACGATCCAGTGGCCGGAAGCGGGCATGTACTGGATCAACGTCACGCCCAACGCGCCGCGGCCCGAGGGTGAAGGCGAGGGCCCGCGTCCGCCGGCCCAGGCCCAGGCTCAGGCGGGGGCGCCGCGTCCGGCCCAGGGCGGACCGCAGGGCATGCGGGGCGTTCCCTCCGGCCGCCGCGTCAGCTACACGACCACGCTGGAGGTACTGGCACCCTGATCATCGACGCGCGTATTGCCGTTCCCGAAAGCCTGTCGCCGGCGGCGTTCCACCGGCGGCGACCGGCTGCGCCCGTCGCAACCTTTGGCGGCGCGACGATGGGCACCACCTGGCGGCTGGTCGTCGTCGACCCGCCCGAGGACATCCGCGAAACCGTCCAGGCGGTGCTGATGCGGATGATCGGCGAGTTCAGCCATTGGGAGCCGGGCTCGCGCGTCGGCCGGTTCAACCGCGGCATGCTCGGCCATTGGCAGCCGCTTTCGCCCGAGGGGGTGCGCGTGCTGGAGGCGGCGCTGTCGGTCCATGCGGCGAGCGGCGGCGCCTTCGATCCGGCTTCGGGCGTGCTCGCCGACCTGTGGGGCTTCGGCCCCGCCGGCCCGCGCGACGACGTGCCGAGCGCCTACGCGATCGGCGAGGCCAGGGTCATGTCGGGTGCGCGTCACCTCGAGTTCGATTCCGAGCAGCGCCGCATCCGCCGGCGCGAAGCGGTGCAGATCGACCTTTCCGGCATCGCCAAGGGCTTTGCGGTGGATGCCGTGGCCGAGCGGCTGCTCGCACTGGGCATCGAGGACTTCCTGATCGAGATCGGCGGCGAGCTGCGCGGCGAGGGGATCAAGCCCGACGGCCAGCCCTGGTGGGTCGAGCTGGAGCCGGTGCCGGACAGCACGCTCGCACCGCTCCGCGTCGCGCTGCACGGCCTGTCGGTGGCGACCTCGGGCGATTATCGCCGCTTCTTCGAACAGGGCGGCCGCCGCTACGCGCACAGCATCGATCCGCGGACCGGCTGGCCGATCGACAACCAGGTCGTCTCGGTCTCGGTGCTGCACCGCGAGGCGATGCTGGCCGATGCCTGGGCGACCGCGCTCACGGTGCTGGGACCGGCGGGCATGGCGCTCGCCGAGCAGCAGGGGCTGGCGGCGCATATGGTGACGCGAGAGGGTGAGGCGTTCTCGGAACGCATCTCCGCCAGGTTGCAGGCGATGCTGGGCTGATTGCACCAAAGGACGCCGCCAGCGATGGCCGCGCTTCCTTGACATCTGCCCCATGCGGCGCATGTGGGAGACATGGCGCAGGACAACCCTCTCGACCGGCTTCGCGACGTGCTCGCGGGCACCGCGCGCGCGCTTTCGGGTGCCGACGAACTCGAATTCGGCTTCACCGCCGACGCGCCGTTCCAGAGCGGCAAGACGGTCAAGGTGCCGATGCCATCGCGCACCCTGCCGCCGGAGCAGGTCGCCGAGGCGCGCGGCTTTGCCGACAGCTTTGCGCTCCGCATGCGCCACCACGACGCGAACCTCCACGGCCGCACCGCGCCGCGCGAGCCGGTGGCGCGCGCCGTGTACGACGCGATCGAGGCCGCGCGGGTCGAGGCGCTGGGCTCGCGCGGCTATGCCGGCATCGCCGACAATCTCGAGCAGGCGCTGGCCATGCGGCTGCGCTCGGACCCGATCGGCCGTGCCCGCACCCGCGAGGAAGTACCGCTGTCCACCGCGCTCGGCCTGATGGTGCGCGAGCGGCTGACCGGCCGCGAATCGCCGTCGAGCGCCGCGCTCGGCCTGGCGCTGGTGCGCGACTGGATCGAGGAGAAGGCGGGATCGGATCTCGACGCGATGGCGATGGCGATCGACGACCAGAATGCCTTTGCCGCGCTTGCCGCCAAGCTGCTCCAGGATCTCGAGCTGACCGAAGGCGAGATGGTCCCCGACGAAGCCGATGAAGGCGGCGGCGAGGAGGAGGGCCAGGAAGAACAGCAGGAACAGGGCGAAGAAGAAGGCGAGTCCCAGCAGCAGCAGGGCGAGGGCCAGACCGAGGCGCGCGGCGAGCAGCGCGAGTCCGAACAGGGCGAGGAAGGCGACCAGGAGCAGCAGTCCGAAGGCATGGACGATGGCGATGGCGAGCCGGGCGACGACGGTGACGAGGGTATGATGCCCGTCCGCCCCAATCGCCCGTGGAGCGACCTGCCGCCGAGCTTCGAATATCGCGCCTATACCACCCAGTTCGACGAAGTCGTGGCGGCGACCGACCTGTGCGACACCGACGAGCTGGAGCGGCTGCGCTCGTACCTCGACCAGCAGCTCGTGCATCTGCAGGGCGCGGTGACCAAGCTCGCAAACCGGCTGCAGCGCCGCCTGATGGCGCAGCAGAGCCGCAGCTGGGACTTCGACCAGGACGAGGGCCTGCTCGATGCGGCGCGTCTGGCGCGGGTGGTGGTGAACCCGATGCAGTCGCTCAGCTACAAGATCGAGCGCGATACCGAGTTCAAGGACACGGTGGTGACGCTGCTGATCGACAATTCGGGCTCGATGCGCGGGCGGCCGATCTCGATCGCGGCGATCAGCGCCGACATCCTGGCGCGCACGCTGGAGCGCGTCGGCGTGAAGACCGAAGTGCTCGGCTTCACCACCCGCGCCTGGAAGGGTGGCCAGTCGCGCGAAAAATGGCTGGGCGAGGGGCGCATCGCGCAGCCGGGCCGGCTCAACGATCTCCGCCACATCATCTACAAGCAGGCCGACGAGCCATGGCGCCGCGCCAAAAAGTCGCTCGGGCTGATGATGCGCGAGGGGCTGCTCAAGGAGAATATCGACGGTGAGGCGCTGCTCTGGGCGCATGGCCGGCTGATCGCCCGGCCCGAGGACCGCAAGATCCTGATGGTGATCTCGGACGGGGCGCCGGTCGACGATTCGACGCTGTCGGTGAATTCGGGCTCGTACCTGGAGCGGCATCTGCGCCAGGTGATCGGCTGGATCGAGGCGCGCTCGCCGGTGGAACTGGCGGCGATCGGCATCGGCCATGACGTCACGCGCTATTACAGCCGCGCGGTGACGATCATGGATGCCGAGCAGCTCGCCGGCACGATGGTCGAGCAGCTGGCGGCCCTGTTCGACACCGAGTAACGCGGTGGCGCGGGAGATCATCGCCCCGCCGGGAGGCTTTCACGGGCCGGTCAAGCGCTCGATCACCATCGCGGGGCACCCCACGTCGATCAGCCTCGAGCCGATCTTCTGGGCCGCGCTGGAGACGGCGGCGGCGGACGCCGCGCTGCCGCTCAGTGCGCTGGTCGCGGCGATCGACCACGCGCGGATCAGCGCCGAAGATCCCCCGAACCTTGCCAGCGCGATCCGGACGTGGCTGATGGCGGCACCTCGAACTTAGCCTGTCCTCCCCTGGCAGGGGAGAATAGGTCCGATTACGCCCGCCCGACCACGCTCTCCGGCAGGTCCTTGCCGAACACGCGCTGGTAATATTCCGCCACCTGCGCCCGCTCGGCGTCGTCGCACTTGTTGAGGAAGGAGAGGCGGAAGGCGAAGCCCACGTCACCGAAGATCAGCGCGTTCTGCGCCCAGGTGATCACGGTACGCGGGCTCATCACCGTCGAGATGTCGCCGTTGATGAAACCGCGGCGGGTGAGCTCGGCGACGCGGACCATGTTCTCCACCGTCTCCTTGCCGCCCGGCTTGTCATATTCGCCGGACTTGGCGAGCACGATCCGCGCCTCGGTGGCCGCCGGAAGATAGTTGAGCGTGACGACGATGTTCCAGCGGTCCATCTGGCCCTGGTTGATCTGCTGGGTGCCGTGATACAGGCCGCTGGTGTCGCCCAGGCCCACCGTGTTGGCGGTGGCGAACAGGCGGAACCAGGGGCTCGGGCGGATCACCCGATTCTGGTCGAGCAGGGTCAGCTTGCCCTCGGTCTCCAGCACACGCTGGATCACGAACATCACGTCCGGGCGGCCCGCGTCATATTCGTCGAACACCAAAGCCGTCGGGGTCTGCAGCGCCCAGGGCAGCAGGCCTTCGCGGAATTCGGTGATCTGCTGGCCGTCCTTGAGCACGATCGCGTCGCGGCCGATCAGGTCGATGCGGCTGATATGCGCGTCGAGGTTGATGCGGATGCACGGCCAGTTGAGCCGCGCCGCCACCTGCTCGATATGGCTCGACTTGCCGGTGCCGTGATAGCCCTGGATCATCACCCGGCGATTGTGCGCGAAGCCGGCCAGCACCGCGAGCGTGGTGTCCGGATCGAACACATAGGCGGGGTCCAGATCGGGCACGCGCTCGTCCGCCTCGCTGAACGCGGGGACTTCCATGTCGATGTCGATCCCGAACAGGTCGCGTACCTTCACCATCTTGTCGGGCGCGTCGAGGATCGTGGAGTCCCGGCTGTCGGGCAGGGTGTTGGGGATGTCGGCCATATCAAATCCTTCAGTCGCACCGGACCTAGTGGCTTGTTTGCCGCACTGCAACCGCATGACCTAATGGGAGGGTTCAGCCGCCGATCTTGGGCGGCAGCAGGAACAGCGTGGCGAAGTCGGCGGCGCGGGCCTGGTCGCCTTCGACACCGAACCTGCCCTCGGCGAGTGCCAGGGGCAGCGGCATGACCCCGAACAGGACCGGCAGGAAATCGTTGGGCTCGCCGACGAACACCGCCTCGGCATCGGCGAGCGTGCCCCGGTCGATCGCCAGGGCGCCATCGTGTACGGTGACGCGATAGGTCTCCTCGCCCAGCCGGAAACCGATGCGGCCTGCCCAGCCCGCGGCCTTGTCCGGCAGCAGCAGCATGCGCAGCGCCAGCATCAGCGAGACGCGCGAGAAGGGGAGGGAAGGATCGTGCCGCGGCGAGCGCAGCGCCCAGCGGCCCATCGCCATGACCACGGGCTCCGCCGCATATCCCCAGGGGGTGAGAGCATAGACCTGCACGCAGGCCGGCGGCGGCAGCTTCTCGCGCACGACGATCCCGTCGGCTTCCAGCCCCTGCAGCCGCTGGGTGAGCACATTGGCGCTGAGCCCCGGCAGCCCGGCGCGGATTTCGCCGAAACGGCGCGGGCCGAGCAGCAATTCGCGGATGATCAGCAGCGCCCAGCGCTCGCCGACGAACTCGAGGGCGAGGGCGGTGCCGCAGGCATCGTCATAGCGGCGCTTGGGTGTGGTTATATTTTCTAACTTCACGGTTGTTTTTTAGGATCAGGCGCGGCACGAATCAAGCAGGGCGCGACTCGAAAGCCGTGCCGAATGGGGAGAGACAACGATGCCGAACAGCGTGTTCGTGAACCTGCCCGTGGCCGATGTGCCGCGCGCGACGGCCTTTTACGAAGCGATCGGTTGCACGAAGAACGCCCAGTTCAGCGGTCCCACGGCGAGCGCGATGGTGTTCTCGGACACGCTGACCTTCATGCTGCTCCACCGCGACTTCTTCCAGACCTTCACCCCGCGTGCCGTCGCCGATGCGACCGCCGCGACCGAGGTGCTGATCGCGCTGCCGCTCGACGATCGCGCCGCAGTCGACGTGCTGGTGGAGAAGGCCGCGGCGGCGGGCGGTTCGGGCGATATCCGGCCGGTGCAGGACATGGGCTTCATGTACGGCCGCACCTTCACCGATCCCGACGGCCATATCTTCGAGCCGTTCCATATGGACATGGCCGCCGCCGCCGAGGCGATGTCGCAGGCGGAGCCGGCCTGAGCCATGGCGCAGAAGATCGTCCCCTGCCTGTGGTTCGACGGCGCCGCCGAAGAGGCTGCGCGCTTCTACACCTCGCTGCTGCCGGACAGCCGCATCGACAAGGTGGTGCGCGCGCCCACCGCCTATCAGGCGGGCGAGGCGGGCGCGGTGCTGGTGGTGGAGTTTACCCTGGCCGGGCTGCGCTACATCGCGCTCAACGCGGGGCCGCAGGCGCGATTCAACGACGCCGTTTCCTTCCAGATCCACACCGAGGACCAGGCCGAAACCGATCGGCTGTGGGACGCGATCACTGCCGATGGCGGCGCCGAGCGCGACTGCAGCTGGTGTGAGGACCGCTGGGGCCTGCGCTGGCAGATCGTGCCCCGCCGCTTGGCCGAGCTGATGGCCGATCCCGATCGGGACCGCGCGGCGCGTGCGATGCATGCGATGATGACAATGCGCAAGATCGACATCGCCGCGCTGGAGGCGGCCGTTGAACCCGCTTGAGCCGAAGAGGAGACACCATGTCGTTCCAGGCCTATCTCGACAACATCCAGGCCAAGACCGGCCGCAGCCCGGACGATTTCCGCGCATACGCTGCCGAGAAGGGGTGGGCGGATGCGTCCGGCCTGCGCGCCGGGGTGAAGGCCGGGGCGATCGTCGCCGATCTCAAGGACCAGTTCGGCTTGGGGCACGGCCACGCCATGGCGATCGTCGCGCTGCTCAAGGGCGCCAAGCGCGAAGGCGATGCCTGAACGAGAGGAGAGAATCATGCCCGTCGATTCCGAAAGTCCGATCGAGATCGTCACCTTCGACTGGGTTCCCGATTTTGCGCGCAGCTATGTCCGCGATTACCGGGTGCGCTGGGCGCTGGAGGAAGCCGGGATCGGCTATCGCACCGATCCGATCAGCGCGGTGAATCGCCCTGCGGCCTATTTTGCCGAGCAGCCCTTCGGCCAGGTGCCCGCCTATCGTGAGGGCGACGTGCGCATGTTCGAATCGGGTGCGATCGTGCTGCACGTCGCCGAGCGCTCCGAGGCGCTGCTGCCGCAGGAGGCGGCGGCGCGGGCGCGGGCGCTGTGCTGGATGTTCGCCGCGATGAACAGCGTCGAGCCGATGCTGCTCGAACTCACCACTGTCGATCTGTTCGCGCGCGACGAGGCATGGGCGAAGCTCCGCCGGCCGAGCCTGGTGGCGGCGATCGACAAGCGGCTGGGGCAGCTCGCCGCCGCGCTCGGTGATCGGGATTATCTCGAAGGGCGCTTCACCGCCGGGGACCTGCTGATGGCCTCGGCGCTGCGCGCGCTCGACCATACCGAGTTGCTGTCCACGCATCCCGCGCTGGCCGCGTATCAGCAGCGCTGTCTCGCGCGCCCGGCGTTCCGGGCGGCGATCGCGGCGCAGCTCGAGGAATTGCGGACGGAGATGCCCGAACCCGCCTGAAGGAGCGTGAGCATGGCCTATGTCGACGGATATGTACTGCCGGTGCCGGAAGCGAACCGCGCCGCCTATACCGAGCTTGCCCAGCGCACCGGCGAGAAGCTGCGCGCGCTGGGCGCGACGCATGTCGTGGAGTGCTGGGGGCAGGACGTGCCCCATGGCACCGCCACCGATTTCTACCGCGCGACCAACGCCGAAGCAGGAGAGACGGTGGTCTTCTCCTGGGTCGTCTGGCCGGACAAGGCGGCGCGCGACAAGGGCTGGGCGGCGATGATGGCCGACCCGGACATGGACGGTCTGGCGATGCCGTTCGACACCAAGCGAATGTTCTGGGGCGGCTTCGAGCCCATCGTCGAAATCGCGCAAGGCTGAAGACAGGAGACGGCGCATGACGAACCGGCAGGGCGAAATCATCTGGTATGAACTGATGACGCGGGACGCGGACAAGGCTGCGGGCTTTTACGGCGCGGTGATCGGGTGGCAGGTCGGCGCGCCGCCGTCCGGGGGGCCCGACTACCGGATGATCGCGGCGCCGGACGGCAATGCCGGGGGCATGTTGCAGCTCGACGCGGAGATGCTCGCCGCGGGCGCGACGCCGGGCTGGCTCGCCTATTTCGGGGTCGACGATGTCGATGCGCGCGTGGCGGCGATCGTTGCCGAAGGCGGCAAGGTGCTGGTGCCCGCCTGGGATGCCGCGGGCGTCGGGCGGATCGCGATGGTTACCGATCCCCAGGGCATTCCCTTCTACGTGATGCGCGGCGCGACCGAGGGGGCGACCAGCACCGTCTATCAGCGTCGCGGGATGGCGCATGTCGGCTGGAACGAGCTGCTGACGCCGGATGCCGAGGCGGCGCTGGGTTTCTACCATCGCCAGTTCGGGCTCACCCGGATGGGCGGGATGCCGATGGGGGAGCTGGGCGAGTACAGCTTCATCGGGCATGACGGCGGCGCGCCGATCGGCGCGATCATGCCGTGCCCGCCAGAGGCGAAGCCGGGCTGGGGCTTCTACTTCCGGGTCGACGATGTCGATGCGGCGAGAGGCCGGGTCGAGGCGGCGGGGGGAATGGTGGTAATGGCGCCGATGGACGTGCCCGGTGGCGAGCGCGCGCTGCAGGCGGTGGATCCCGACGGTGCGGTCTTCGGGCTGGTCAGCGGGGTCGAAGCGTAGCGGCTACGCGCCGCGCCAGCAGCGTGGTGGAGGGGACATCCCCGCGCGCCCAAACTCAAGCGAAGGCCGCCGACCCCTTCAGCTGCTGATACGCCGCGATCACCCGCTGCAGCCGCGCCTCGTGGCTGCGGTCGCCGCCGTTGCGGTCGGGGTGGAACCTGCGCACCAGTTCCGAATAGCGCTTGCGCAGCGCCGTGCGATCGCAGTCGATCGCCAGGTCGAGCACCTTGAGCGCGTCGCGGTCGGCGCCCGATAGCGGCCGGCCGTCCTTGCGCTCGCCGCGATCCTTCATCCTGTCGCGGAAGCGCGCGCCGATCGCGTCGAGCGGGTCGGCGAAGTCGGCCCAGCGCGGCGGGATGTCGGGATTGGCGCTGAACGCGCGCGTCTCGCGCTCCCAGCCGGCGATCGGGCGCTGCGCCTCGTGGATTTCGTCGGGGCTCATCCCCGCGAAGAAATTGTAGCCGGAGTTGAACGCGCGGACATGGTCGAGGCACAGCCAGCGGAACGGCGGCGGCCCGTCGAAGCCGCTGCGCGCGCCTTCCAGCGGCGGCGCGCGGAATTCGCCGGGGGCGCTGCAGCCCGGCTCTGCGCACAGTCTTCCCTCCGCTTCCATGCGACCATGGAAACGGGCATTCGGACGATCCTTTTTCGGCGGACGGCTAGCCACGCGACTCCCTCGAGCAAACCGCCTATATAGGCGCAATGACCGACCTCGCTACCGGCCCCCTGGCCGATCTTATCGCCGATCGCCTGCGCACCGCGCTCGCCCCCTCGCACCTCCATGTCAGCAACGACAGTGCCCAGCATCGCGGGCATCTGGGCGACGACGGCACCGGCGAAAGCCATTTCACCGTCACCATCGAGAGCCCCGCATTTGCCGGGCTCAATCGCGTCGCCCGCCAGCGCAAGGTGAACCATGTTCTCGCCGATCTGCTTGCCACGCGCATCCACGCTCTGGCGATCAAGGCGACCGCGCCGGGCGAATGAGCACGCGAATCGCGCGCCCGGCGGCGCGGATTTTGCTGCTCGACGGCGCAGGGCGCGTGCTGCTGTTCCGCTTCGATCCCAGCGACCGGCCGCCCTTCTGGTGTACGCCGGGCGGGGCGGTCGATCCGGGCGAAAGCTATGCGGACGCTGCGAGGCGCGAGCTGTGGGAGGAGACGGGCATTTGGGCCGAGCCCGGGCCGGAGGTGGCCCGGCGGGTCGTGGAATTCGTGACGATCGACGGCGTGCCGGTCTGGGCCGACGAGCGCTACTTCCTGGTGCGCACCGAAGTGGAGGCGATCGCGACCGGCGGCCATACCGCGCTCGAGCAGCGGGTGATGCGCGGCTGGCGCTGGTTCACCAGCGACGAGATCGCCGCGCATGACGAGCCGATTTTCCCGGAGGATCTGCTGAAGATGCTGACGGCGCTCGAACTGTAGCGGGCCACGCACCCCCTCCCGCAAGCGGGAGGGGGGATTCAGAGGCTCATTCCCGTCCGAGCAGCACGCGGGCCTGCCCCGCGATCTGCGCCAGCATCGCAGCGTTCGGCACCGCCGACTGCCGCGCACGCCGCACCAGCGCGCTGAACTGGTCGACGCGGGCGCGGTGCTCGGCGAGCCAGGCGTCCACCGCCGCCTGCGGGTCCTGCCCGTCGACGCGGCCGAGGAAGTCCAGCCGCAGCTGCTGGAAGTCGCGGGCGAGACCGGCGATCAGCAGGCGTTCCCACACGTCGCCGGTGGTGATCCGCGCCGCGGTCGCCTGCGCCCAGTCGAGGCCGAGGGCCTGGCCGAGCGACGTGAAGGCGCGGGTGAGCACCACTTCGTCGACGCCGCTGCGCTGGCCGAGATCGGCAAGGCCGATGCAGCCGTCCAGTTCGAACACATGGACCACGCGGTCGACGAGTTCGTGCGGCGCGCCCGCGGCGGTCAGCTTGCCGATGATCCGATCGGCCTGGGCACGCACTTCCGTGAGCATCAGGCTCTTGGTCTCGCGACCCAGCGCCTCGATGCCGGGCTGCAGGCGGGCGATCACCTCGGCCGGGCTGGCGCCCGGGCGGGTGATGCGCAGCAGATCGGCGATCTGGCCGCGCACCGCCACCGCCAGTTCGTCGAGCAGCGCGACGCGGGCGCCTTCGCTGATCTCGGCGGTTTCCACCGCTTCCCACAGGGCCGGCAGCCCGAGCAGTCGTTCGGCGACGACGAACATCGCGGCGATGTCGCGCATCGACGCGCCTTCTTCCTCGGCCAGCTCGAACGGGTGGAGCACGCCGAGGCGGTTGACCACGCGATTGGCGAGCTTGGTCGCGACGATCTCGCCCCGCAGCCGATGCTCGTCGATCGCCTTGGCGAAGCGCGCCTGCATCGCCTTGGGGAAGGCGGCGTGGAGGTCGCCGGCCAGGGCCGGATCATGGCCGAGCTCGCCCTGCTCGATCGCATCCTGCAGCGCCAGCTTGGCCGAGGCGAGCAGCACCGCCAGCTCGGGCCGGGTGAGCCCGCGACCTTCCTGCGCGCGGCGCAGCAGGTCCTCGTTCGAGCCCAAGCCCTCGACATTACGGTCGAGGCGGCCATTGGCCTCCAGAATCTCGATCACCCGCACATAGCTGGGCAGGTCGAGCGCGCCGTCATTTTCCATGAAGGAGAGCGCCAGCGTCTGGAGGCGGTTGTCCTCCAGCACCAGGTGCGCCACGTCGTCGGTCATCGACACGAGCAGCGTATTGCGGTCCTCGAAGCCGAGCCGGCCCTCGATCATCTCGCGGTTGAGCGCGATCTTGATGTTGACCTCGTTGTCCGAGCAGTCGACACCGGCCGAATTGTCGATGAAGTCGGTGTTGAGGCGGCCGCCGTGGCGCGCGAACGCGATGCGCGCCGCCTGGGTCACGCCGAGATTGGCGCCTTCGCCCACCACCTGCGCACGCACCTGCTCGGCATTGATGCGGATGCGGTCGTTGGCGGGATCGCCCACCTCGCCGTTGCTCTCGCTCGCCGCCTTCAGATAGGTGCCGATGCCGCCGAACCACAGCAGCCCGACTCGCGCCTTGAGGATCGCGATCATCAGGCCGTTGGGATCGATGCTGTCGACGTCGAGGTCGAGCAGCGCCTTTACCTGCGGGCTGAGCGGGATCGACTTTTCGGTGCGCGGGAACACGCCGCCGCCCTCGGAGATGAGGTCGGGGTTGTAATCCGCCCAGCTCGACCGCGGCAGCGCGAACATGCGCGCACGCTCCTCCCAGCTCTTCGACGGATCCGGATTGGGATCGAGGAAGATGTGGCGATGGTCGAACGCGGCGACCAGCTTGATCGCCTTGGAGAGCAGCATGCCGTTGCCGAACACGTCGCCCGACATGTCGCCCACGCCCGCCACGGTCACCGGCTCGGACTGGATGTCGGTGCCCATTTCGAGGAAGTGGCGGCGGACCGAGACCCAGGCGCCCTTGGCGGTGATGCCCATCGCCTTGTGGTCATAGCCGACGCTGCCACCCGAGGCGAAGGCGTCGCCCAGCCAGAAATTGCGCTCGATCGCCAGTGCATTGGCGACGTCCGAGAAGGTCGCCGTGCCCTTGTCCGCCGCGACGACGAAATAGGGGTCGTTGCCGTCGAGCACGGTCACGCCCTGCGGATGCACCACCTCGCCGGCGACGATGTTGTCGGTGATCGACAGCAGCGCGCGGATGAAGATGCGGTAGCTCTCGGTGCCCTCGGCCAGCCAGGCGTCGCGATCGACGGCGGGCGAGGGCAGATGCTTCGGATAGAAACCGCCTTTGGCGCCGGTCGGCACGATGACGGCGTTCTTCACGCGCTGCGCCTTCATCAGGCCGAGGATTTCGGTGCGGAAGTCGTCGCGGCGATCGGACCAGCGCAGGCCGCCGCGGGCGACCGGGCCGGCGCGCAGGTGGATGCCCTCGACGCGCGGGCTGTACACCCAGATCTCGCGCCAGGGGAGCGGGGCGGGGAGGCCCGGAACCTTGGCCGAATCGAGCTTGAACGCGAGCGCCTCGGCACCGGCGGGCGCAAAGGCGTTGGTGCGCAGCGTGGCGAGCACCACGCCCTTGAACAGCCGCAGGATGCGATCGTCGTCGATCGCGTTGACCTGGCCGAGGCCAAGGTCGATCGCGCGTTCGGCATCCTCGATCGCTTCGGCATCGCCGCCGCGTGCGGGATCGTGCGCGGCTTCGAACCGCTCGACCAGCGCGGTGGCGACGAGCGGCGCGCGGCGCAGCGCGTCGACGACGGTGCCCAGGCCATACAGCATGCCGGTCTGGCGCAGATAGCGGAACCAGGCGCGCAGCAGGACCACCGCCGACGGGCTGAGGCCAGCCTCGACGATCAGCCGGTTGAACAGGTCGTTCTCGGCGCGGCCTTCGAGCACCGCGGCCACCGCCGCCTCGACGGTCGCCGGGTCGGTATCCAGCATCTCGCTGGGCGTCGCCGGCTCGACCTTGAAGTCGTGGATGAAAGCGCCGTTGGTCAGCTCGGTCGGCACTTCCTCGATCACGCGGAAGCCGAAATTTTCGAAGGCCGGGACCGCGTCCGACAGCGCCAGCGCGCCGCCCAGGCGGTACAGCTTGATCCGGTATTTGCCCGGCTCGCCCTTGAGCGGCACGATCCGCACCGATCGGGCATGTTCATCCTCGAGCCCGCCGATCCGCACCATGTCTTGCGCGGCTTCCTCGGGGGTGTGGGTGAGGCGGTAGACGTCGGGGAAGGCGTTGGCGAGGCGCAGCGACAGGCGGGCGGCGCCGCTGCCGGCGATCTCGCTCAAACACGCTTCCACGGCCGGCGCCCAGCCGCGCACCATGCGGGCGATGCGCGCGTCGAGCTCGGCTTCGTCGGGCATCGTCGTGTCGCCGCGCAGGTCGAGCGTGTAGCGCAGCTGCGCCAGCACGCCGTCTTCCAGCGCGATCGACCAGTTGATCATCTTGGCGTGCGCCGCCTCGGTCAGCATGGTGCCGATCGTCTCGCGATGGCCGGCGGCGACCTGCTCGCGCGGCAGCCAGACGAAGGCGAACAAATGGCGGCCGAGCGTGCTGCGCACCAGCACCAGCTTCGAGCGCGGACGGTCCGCGACCGACATCGCGGTGAGCACCAGGCTCTCCAGCGCCTCAAGGTCGAAGGCGGTGGTCAGGTCGTGCGGCAGGCCGGTGAGGGCATGCGTCATCGCCTTGCCGGTATGGCCCGAGGGATCGAAGCCGAACTTCGATTCGAGCATCTCCAGCCGCCCGCGCAGCATCGGCACCATCGCCGGGGGCGTGTTCAGCGCCTGGCTGGTCCACAGGCCATAGTGGATCGAAAGGCCGGTGACGTCCTGGCCGGTCATCAGCGGCGTGACGACGATGTCGAGCGGCACGCGACGATGCACGGTGGAGGTGGCGTTGGACTTTAGGAGCAGCGGGATCTCGCCGCCCATCTCGAAATAATCGATCGCCAGCTTGCGTGAGGTATCGGCGAGCAGCGGCACTTCATGGGTGTAGCGGGCAAGGCCGATCTGGTCGCTGCTCTCGCCGCTGACCGACCATTTCTCATGGCCGAGCAGCGTCATCGCATCGTCGGCGAACCAGCGGAGCAGCGCCTCGCCTTCGCGCGAGGGAACGCGGGCGCCGTCGATCGACAGCGCCTGCTGGAGCGGGCGCCAGTCCGAGACCACGTCGCGGACATGCTCCAGCACGCGCTCGATCTCGCTGGTCAGCGCGCGGCGGGTGCGGGCGTCGGCGCGCTCCATCTCGATGTAGATCATCGACTCGGGCGACGCATCCTTCGCCTTCTCGCCGATGTCGGTCACCACGCCCTTGGCGTCGCGCTCCACCGGCAGGATCGGGTGAATGATGCGGAAGATGCTCAGGTCGAACGAGGCGATCGCCGCCGCGATCGAGTCGACCAGGAACGGCATGTCGTCGTTGATCACGGCGAGCCGCATCTTGCGGCTGGCATCCTCCTGATAGGTTTCGAGATTGAGCCGCACGGTCTGGGGCGGGCGTTCCGCCGCCGTCTCCGCGACGAACCGCGCCACCTCGGTGCGCTCGGCGTCGTCCAGTCCTTCCAGCTCTCCGGGCAGGGCACCTTCGAAGATCCGATCCTCGAATGCCTGCATGATCTTTTTTTCTAGGTTCTTCATGGATGCGGCTATGCTCCCGGGAACAAGGCACCTCAAGTCTGGAAAAACCGGTAGGAAAGGCGCAGAAGCGCCCTCCGCCGCGGTGGGACTCAGGCCGCCGCGCGGCGAACGGCGCGGTCGGTCAGCTGTGCGTCGTCTTCCAGCTTGGCGATGATGTCGAGGCCCTGCTCGCCCGCGCGGGCCAGCAGCAGCACGAACTCCGCCTGGCCCGGCGCCATCTCCACGCGGGCGAGCGGCGGCCGATGGCGCAGTGCCTCGACCGCGCGGGCAAAGGCGGCCGGGCGGCGCTCGCCGGCGACCGAGGCGCGCAGCTCGCGCTCGGCAGCAACGACGCCTTTGATCCCACCGGGGGTGATCTCGAGGAAGGCGTCGAGCCCGTCCGCCGGGACCGCGAGGCGCCGGGCATGGGTGAGCACGGCGGCGAATTCGGCGAGCCGCGTCTTGTCATAGTCGGCACCGAAGACGAGCTTGGCCACCGGCGTCATCGGCGCGCGTGCCTGGGCGGCGATCCCCGCCTCGGCGAGCAGCGCGGCATAGCCTTGCGTGTCCTTCTCTGCGGCGATCGCGAAGCCATAGGCGCGATCGAGTGCGCGGTAGAGCGCCACACGGCCACGCAGCTCCGAGGCGCGGGCGGCGGCGGCCGACTCGCGCGCGAGCATCAGCTGGTCCGCCAGAGGCGAGGCGACTTCGGTGCGCGGTACTTCGGCGGTGGCGGGCGAATCGAACCCGGCGCTGGGGCCGTCGGCCCAGACCGGCTGGGTCGGCGCGGGATGCGGCACCGCGCGGCGCGACGCCTCGATCTCGGCATCGAGTCGCGCCTGCATCTCGGCGTCGACCACTTCCTTCCAGTTGATCACGCCGTAGATGAAGTCGATCGTCTCGGGGTTGGAGGCGAATGGCATCAGGATGCCGCGGTAGAACATCTGGTGCCCGCGCTGGCCGACGAACTCGGCCTCGAAGCCGATCGGCGCGCGGTTGGCGATGATCTGCAGATAATGGTCGGTCAGCCGCGACAGCAGCGAACGGCTGGGCACCTCGCCGACATGCGCGATCGGCCCCTCGATCCCGCATTCCTCGCGCAGCGCGGTGCCGAGATAGCGGATGGCGGGGTTCTCGATGCCGGCGGTGAAATCGAGCAGCACGCTGTTCGGGCCGAAATCGGCGATGTTCTCGGGATCGAGATCGTGGATCGCGGGGTAGGGGCGGCCGCGCAGCAGCGAGACCCAGTGGTTATAGGCGCGCACGTGCATCCGCCGCTCGTCGCCGCCGATCGCGACGGGGCGCTCGTCGATCGCCTCGTCCGCCGCGGGCACGGGCTCGGGATCCGTCGGACGATTGATGCCGCGAGCCATGTTCATGCGGATGCTCCACTGCGGGCAAGGAAGGGCCCGAAAACGCTGATCCGGCGCCTTGTGCAGGGTCCATGGTAAATGCTGCGTAAAAGGCGGATCAGGAAAAGCCGCGGGAATGGCGTGGGCCAAGAAAGTTGCCGACGGTGCACGGAGACGCTTGCATGCGCCCGGAACGGCTGGTAAGCGCGCCCTCCTCCGGGCAAGCCAGCGCCCGGCACCGGGCGCCGCTTTAGCTCAGCTGGTAGAGCATCGCATTCGTAATGCGGGGGTCACAGGTTCGAGTCCTGTAAGCGGCACCAGTACATCTAGAGAACATCGCTAGAAAACCGCGGAAAACTGCGGTAAAATGGGCCTGACGCGGTCCCAAATTTTCTCATTATGTTCCGCCGTGGCCCACTCAAAAGGGGCCACGAATCATGGGGCCACGAACGCTTCAGGAGCCGTGGCCCCATGCTTACCGTGGTCCAGATTCGAGCGCTTCAGCCGGGACCCCGGCCGTTCAAGGTTTTCGACTCGGACGGGCTATATCTGCTTGTTCAACCGAGCGGCGCCTTGCTCTGGCGGTTTCGCTATCGCTGCTGCGGCATCGAGCGGAAGCTGTCGCTCGGCAGCTTCCCCGACGTACCGCTTCAGCAGGCCCGCCGAGCGCGGGACTTGGCGAAGGCTGAACTCGACGACGGGATCGATCCGGTCGAAGAGAAGCGGCAGAAGCGTCTCCAAGCGGCATTGGCGGCGAAGACCACCTTCGAGCTGGTTGCCAACGAGTATATCGAGAAGATGGAGCGGGAGGGAAAGTCGGCGGCTACCCTCAAGAAGGCGCGCTGGTTTTTGGAATTGCTAGCGGCCATCGCCCGCCGGCCGATCGCGGCGATAACCCCGCACGAGTTGCTCGACGTGCTGAAACGCGTGGAGCGGCGAGGGCATCATGAAACGGCGGTACGGCTGCGCTCCTTCGCAGGCCGCGTATTCCGCTATGGCTTCGCAACGCTGCGCACCGAAAAGAACCCGGCGGACATTCTTCGGGGAGCTCTGACCGTTCCCCGTGTGAAGCACCACGCGGCGATCGTCGAGCCGAAGAAAGTGGGCGAGCTGCTTCGCGCCATAGAGGACTATCAGGGGCGCCCCGAAACGCTCTACGCGCTGCGGATCGCTCCGCACGTGTTCCTTCGGCCGGGCGAATTGCGTCAGGCGAAGTGGGGCGAGGTCGACTTCGCCGAGAAGGTCTGGCGCGTCCCCGCGGAGCGCATGAAGATGAAGCAGCCGCACGCTGTGCCACTATCCCGGCAGGTGCTGTACCTGCTCCAGGATCTGCGCTCGCTCGCGCGATCCAGCGAATTCCTGTTCCCCGCGCTGCATACAACGTTGCGTCCGATCTCCGACAATACCTTGAACGTCGCGCTGCGGCGGCTAGGCTTCGAACATGACGAAATGACCAGCCACGGCTTTCGCGCCATGGCGAGCACGCTGCTCAACGAATCAGGCCTCTGGCATCCCGATGCGATTGAGCGGGCGTTGGCTCATGGCGAGCGGGATCGCGTCCGGGCAGCCTATCACCGTGGTGCCCATTGGGACGAGCGGGTTCGCATGGCGCAATGGTGGTCAGATTACCTTGATCAGCTTCGGGTCGGGGGCGCGGTGATCAAGGCGAAGTTCAGGAAGCGCGGGTAGGCGGAAGTCGTCGACAACAGGCTGACAAGTTCGCAGCACTAGATGGAATCGCTGTCACTTCCATTGACGCATGGCACTGTCGTCTGCCGACCAACTTAAGCCGTTCTTGTCAGCGGCTCGGAGCGACCGTTCGGACCGAAAGCGGCCATAGAACGCTTCAATCGCCCCATCGGCCGCCGCGTCGTGAAATCGTGATACTGCGCTGGCGACTCGCACCCAACATCTTATATTCAGGCGCGTAGCCGATACCGGTTCTTTTGCGTGCACCACCTCGCCCCGCCTGGAGACCTCCTCGGACTCGGCTGGTGCGATCTTGGCGACTGACCAGCCGCCAATCAGCGATCGGGCCGCCCCCAGGGTGGGCAACGCGACCGCCGCCGTTGTGCGACGTCCCTGCCGGTTGCGCCCTTCGCGAGTAGTGATCTTCAAGCAGCTTTCTGGGATCGACTTACGCCGGAGGATCGGCGGATCGCGCGGCCCCAGGCGCGGCGCGGCTATACGCGCGAAGGATCATGCAATCGTTGGCAAGTGCTATACACCGCTTTGCGGCGTCACGACCAGCAGCGAGATGCCTTGCCGCGGCAGCCGGAAGCGGAGCGTCGGCCCCGTCAGCGGCACGGGCGCCGGGTCGATCGTCGCCAGCGCGGCCGCCTTGAGCAGCGTCGCGCGCTGGGCGTCGCTGGGCGCGATCGGCGATCCCATCGCGCGCCAGGCCGCGAACGCGTTCGAGTGTGCCGCGTCGATGCGATAGTGCACCAGCCGGCCCCCCTTGGCGAGCGCCTGGGGCAGGCCGCGAAGCTCTAGCGTCACCGCCGCGTCGGGGCCGGGCACGTCGTCGTCATGATAGTGCCAGACGAGGATCGACAGCGTGTCGCCATCGATGCTGGCCGTGCTGCCGATATCGGGATCGCCGCGCACCCCATCCTGCAGCACCGTATCGAGCGGCGCCTGATGGTCCGAGCCGGCATGGACATAGCGGCCGCGCATCCTGGCGAGCAGCTTGAACAGGTTCATCACCGGCAGGTCGATGCCGGCGGAGGTGAGCTGGCGGAACCCTGCGAAGGGCGGCTGGTCCTCGAACTCGAACGCCCAGGACAGCACGCCCTCCAGCGTCAGCCCGCGCCGCGCGGCGAGCGCCTGGAGGCGGGGAAGCGCGGCGGCGGTGTAGCTCGAATACATGGTGCCGTTGCGATAGGCGTTGGCCGGCCCCTGGCAGGCGGCGCACCCTTCGGGATCGGATTCGCCGATGACGATCGGCTTGGTGCGCCCGATCGGATCGGCGGCAATCACCGCGAACTCATGATCGGCGGCGCGCAAGTGGGTGTTGAGCCCCATCCGCACATGGCCACCCTGCCCGTCCGCCACGACGACCGGCTGGCCCTTGGCATGGAAGGAAAGGAAGTCATTGGGCGTGCCCGCCGCCTTCCCATAGGCGAGGAACGCGGCGAGGAAGTCGTCACCGGCCCCGGCGCTGTCCGGGCCGCCGACACGCGCCTCGGGCAGCGCCCGCCGCACGCCGCGGACCGCGCTATCGTGCAGGCGGAAGAATTCCTCGCGGGTCCCGCCCCAATAATATTGGGGCAGATTGGCCTCGTTCCACGTCTCGAAATACCAGCTGGCGACGTCGGCACGGCCATAACGGGCGACGCAGTGGCGCACCCATTGGTAGACCAGTTCCTCCCACTTCGCATAATCCCGCGGCGGATAGGCCCACCCCGAGCGCAGCGTGCCGCTGCCGGGGCGCCAGTCATGCTGGTACGGCTGCGGCCTGGTCGACATTGCCTCGGGCATGAAGCCGAGCTCGACATAGGGTTTCACCCCGCGCGCCCGATAGGTGTCGAAGATGCGATCGACGATCGTCCAGTCGTAGATCGGGCGGCCTCCCGCATCCTCGCGGTAGATGCCGGTCGAGCCCCATTTGAGCGCCGGGGTGCCGTCGCCCGAGGTGAACAGATTGTGGGTACGGAAATAGACGCGATCGGGCAGCAGCGCGCCGAGCGTGGCAAGCGTCGTCCGGCCGTCCTTCATCGTCGCGTAGTTGGGCTCGTCGGCGCCGAAGAAGCGCCAGACCGGCCGCACCGGCCCTTCGTCCCGCGCGGCGTCTACCGCGATGGTGACGGGGATCGGCTCGGGATCGGCGGCGGCGAGGCCGGGCAGCACGGCCGATGCGGCGGCGAGTGCAAGCAACAGCGCCTTCACTGGGTCTGCTCCAGCGACACGATCTTGCCGCCCTTCATCACGAAGCGCACGGCGCGCACCGCCTGGATATCGCGAGTGGGATCGCCCGCCACCGCGACGAGATCGGCGAGCAGGCCGGGCTTCACGCTGCCCAGCCGCTCGGCCTGCCCGGACCAGCGCGCGTTGCCCGAGGTCACCGCCAGCAGCACGTCTGCCGGGCGCATGCCCGCAGCGGCGAGCAGCACCAGCTCGCGGGCATTGTCGCCATGCGCATAGACGCCGACATCGCCACCCATGCAGATCGGCACCCCGGCCCGGAGCGCGAGCCGGAAGCTCTCGCGATTGGCGCGGACGGCGGCAGGCGCGGGTTCCGCGCCGTTCCAGCCGCGATAGCGCGATGTCGCATCGGAGGCGGCAAGCGTGGGACAGAGCGCGATCTTCCTTGCTGCCATCGCGGCGAAGATCGCGGGCGTGCCGCCATAGCCATGCTCGATCGTGTCGACCCCCGCCTCGATCGCGCGGCGCATGCCCTCGGCCGTCGCGGCGTGGACCGCGACCGGGCGCGCGGCATCGTGCGCGGCGGCGACGGCGGCCTTGATCTCCTCGACGTTCAGCGTGGGGCGGCTATCCTCGCCGGCACGCCAGCGATAATCGGCATAGAGCTTGATCCAGTCCGCGCCCGCCGCGATCTGGCGGCGCACCGCGGCGACCATCTGTTCCGGGCCGGAGACTTCCTCGGCACCCTGCGGCACCTCCACGCCGGGCTCGAACCCCTTCGGGCCATAGGCGCCGAGCGCGACGATCGCCCGCGTCGCCACCTGCAGCCGCGGCCCCTCGACGATCCCCTGGTCGATCGCCGCCTTCAGCCCGACATCGGCATAGCCGGCACCCTCGGTGCCGAGATCGCGCAGGCTGGTGAAGCCCGCGTGGAGCGTCGCGCGCGCCTGCGCCACCGCGCGCGCGGTGCGGAGCGCCAGCGGCTCGTGCAGCACCTGATCGTCCCAGCTCGCCTCGTTATAGGGGTGGAGGAAGAGATGGGCATGGCCCTCGATCATGCCGGGCATCAGCGTGTCGCCGTCGAGGACGATCACCACGGCACCGGACGGCGCGGCGAGATCGGGGCCGACCGCGACGATGCGCTCGCCGCGTACCAGCACTTGCCAGCCGGCATGCGTCTGGCCGTCGACCGCGTCGAACACCGCCATCGGCTTGAGCAGGATGGCCGGCGCCTCGGCCTGCTGCGCGCCCGCCGTGCCGCCCAGCGCCCATGCTACAAGAACCGCGAACCAGTGCTTGGCCATCCGCTCCCCCCATTCTAGTCTGCGGCCATGGATACGCTGATCCGGTGCGCGCGCAATCCGTTGCTTCTATTGGTTTTGCTCGGAGCCACCGCCGCCCCGCCCGATCCCGAGCGGGCGCGCTGGCAGGCCCAGGCCGAGCGGGTGACGATCACCCGCGACGATTGGGGCATTCCCCATATCCGAGGGCGGAGCGACGCCGACGCGGTGTTCGGCATGAGCTATGCGCAGGCCGAGGATGATTTCGCGCGGATCGAGGCCAACTATCTCACCGCGCTCGGCCGCACCGCCGAGGCCGATGGCGAGGAGGCGCTGTGGGGCGATCTGCGCCAACGGCTGTTCGTCGATCCGGCGGCGCTGCGGCAGGACTATGCCCGCAGCCCCGCCTGGCTGCGCGCGCTGATGCAAGCCTGGGCCGACGGCCTGAACTATTATCTCGCTACGCACCCGCAGGTGAAGCCGAAGGTATTGACGCGGTTCGAGCCCTGGATGGCGCTAAGCTTCACCGAAGGCAGCATCGGCGGCGACATCGAGCGGATTTCGTTGAGCGACCTCAAGAGCTTCTACGGCAGCCCGACGCCCCCGACGCCCGAGGAACGGGGTGTCGTACCGCGCGAGCCTTCGGGTTCGAACGGCATCGCGATCGCACCGAAGCTGACGGCGAACGGGCGCGCGCTGCTGCTGATCAACCCGCATACCAGCTTCTATTTCCGCTCCGAGGCCCAGGTGACCAGCGATGCCGGGCTGAACGCCTATGGGGCGAGCACCTGGGGGCAGTTCTTCGTCTATCAGGGCTTCAATGCCCAGGCGGGCTGGATGCACACCTCCGCGACGGTCGACAATGTCGATGCCTTTGCCGAACGGATCCTGCGCAGGGGCGATGGCTGGGCCTATCGCTATGGCGACGAGACGCGGGAGGTGCAGGCGCGGGTGGTGACGCTGCGCTATCGCAGGCCCGACGGATCGCTGGGAGAACGGCGCTTCACCACCTGGCGGACGCATCGCGGTCCGATCGTGGCGGCGAAGGATGGGCGCTGGATCGCCATGGCGCTGATGTGGCGCCCGATCCCTGCGCTCGAGCAGAGCTTCCTTCGCACCAAGGCTACCGATCTCGCAAGCTATCTCAAGGTTGCCGAGCGCAAGGCCAATTCCTCGAACGACACGCTGTTCGCCGATGCCAGGGGCGAGATCGCCTTCCTGATGCCGCAGTTCATGCCGGTGCGCGACGATCGGTTCGACTATACCAGGCCCGTCGACGGCAGCGATCCGGCCACCGACTGGAAAGGCCTCCACAGCCTGCCGAGCCTGCCCAGCGTACTGAACCCGAAGATGGGCTGGGCGCACAACACCAACGACTGGCCATGGCAGGCGGCGGGGCCGGACAGCCCGAAGGCGAAGGACTATCCGCGCTACATGGACCAGGTGGGCGGCAATGCCCGCGGCGTGCATGCCGACCTGCTGCTGACCGGCAAAAGCGGCTGGACCGCCGAGAAGCTGCGCGCCGCAGCCTTCGATCCCTACCTCCCCGCCTTCGCCCGGCTGGTGCCCGATCTGGTGAAGGCATGGCAAGCGCTGCCCGCGGCGGACCCGCGGCGCGCAGCGCTGGCGGCGCCGATCGCGACGCTGGCGGGCTGGGACTATCGCTGGAGCGCGGATTCGGTCGCGACCAGCCTCGCCATATTCTGGGGCGACCAGCTGTGGCGCGAGGTCGGCAGCTTCGCGCAAGCGGAACGGCGCAACGTGCCCGATTACATCGCCGCCAAGGTCGACGCGACGATCCGGCTCGCGGCGTTGTCCTCCGCGGTCGATCGGCTGACGCGCGACTTCGGGACGTGGCGTACGCCCTGGGGCCAGATCAACCGCTTCCAGCGGCTCGATGACGCGCTGCAGCCGCATTTCGACGATGCCCGGCCATCGACCCCGGTGCCGTTCACCTCGGCGCAGTGGGGCAGCCTCGCCTCGTTCGGCGCCAAGGCTTGGCCGGGTACCAAGCGCTATTACGGCACCAGCGGCAACAGCTTCATCGCGGTGGTATCGTTCGGGCGGCGGGTCGAGGCCGCAGCGGTAATGGCGGGCGGGCAGAGCGGCGACCCCGCCTCGCCCCACTTCGCCGACCAGATCGATCGCTATGCGGCAGGTGCGCTGCGAAAGGTGTATTTCTACCCGGACGAACTAACTGGCCACGTCGAGCGCCGCTACCGACCGGGTGATCCGGCCGCGCCGGGGCGTTGACGATCCCGGCTGCACAAGAGAACGACATGGTAGGACGTAGGGGCTGATCGCCATGCCATAGGGCGGTCCGGCCCTGACTGCTTGTGTTTCTATTGGGAGATGGCCGGGCTGCCAGTAGAACCGCGCGAGGCCAGAGGAGCCCTTCTTCTAGCAGGACCTGCTCGCCGGCTTGGTGAATCCAGCGCTCAGATCGATGATTGTCGATCGAGAAGCGGAAAAGGGCCGGCTGCAAGGCACCGGTGATGCATCGGCGGTGAACGGCACGGCAACCAATGCCGTTCTTCCTTCGCCCGGGCCGCTGCTGAAGCAGTTCCGTAGAACGTGGCGGACCTGCGGGCCTCGCTGGATAACGATGCCGCGTGACCGGAAGCTGCGGAGATCCTGTCGCGTCTCATCTAACGCGTAATGACCTACGCCGCCGAGCCGGATGGCACGCCGGTGGGAGTGGCTGCAAGGGTGCAGGATCAGTTGCCGTCTGCCACAAATCCGTGAGAGCGGCGTGTGCCTTCTTCGGAGTTGGTTGCGGGGCAGGACTTGGACGTTGAAGAACCGACTTTCAAATTCAGAAGCGCAGCTTATCCCGCCAGAAGAAAATGGCCTTTTAGCATGCGCTTACGCTTGCTTCACGAATGGTTGCTAGCTCCGACCGAATGGCATTGGTGAATCTCCTGCTCCCCGTCCTACGTGCGGTGATTCGCCGGCTGGCGGCGCGGCCTTGGCGCACCGCATTCGACGACCGGAAGCCGGTTCGCATCGCTGAGGTGGTCGATGCGATTCCGCCGCAGGATCAATGGCATGATATCAGATCCGTCAGCGCGAAGGCCGGCGACGGCTTTCTCGGGTCGGCCGATGCCCCGCCCCCTGCCGCGCAATCATCTGCGCAACAACGGTCTCACGCGAGCACGGCGATCTTCGATGAACTCCGTGACGAATGCGTTGACGTCAACGCATTTGTTCCATCCACATTCGTGGCCATCGTTGAGCTGGAACGCTTTGCAGCGCTTCGGAAAAGCATCGGGTACCGGCTCGCCAACCAATTGCTGGAAATCCTAGCCGATCGAGTTGAAGCCGCGATTGAAAGTGCCGAGCGCGGGCGTATTGGCCGTACCACGATCGAGTTTGCCTTCAACGCAGCCAGCGTTGAGGCGGCAACAGCGAACCTGCAGGGCCTTGTCGAAACGCTGGAAGCGCGGCTGGTTGTCGATGCATTCAGCATCAGCCCCACGGTGGCGATAGGCTTTGCCGACGCGGGCCAGAGCTCTATTCGTGACGAGCTTGTCGATCAGGCGGCGGCCGCACTGAGCGCCGCACAAGCCGAACGGCGCAAGATCCGCTTTGCGGATCCGGCAGTGCTTTCGCAAAACAGCTTTGCCGATCTGGAGCTTATGCGCGCTCTGCCGCACGCGCTCGCGTCGGGCGAAGTGAGCTTGTACTATCAGCCGAAGCTTCACGCGCGAACGAACACAATCACCTCCGTCGAGGCGCTGATCCGTTGGATCCGGCCCGGCAGCGGACTTGTGCCGACCGATCGTTTCATCGCGCTCGCCGAGGAAACCGGGGCGATCCGCGAGCTTAGCGAATGGGTGATCACGCGCGCCATCGACGATCAGCAGCATCTCATCGAGCGCGGGCACGCCGTTGAAGTTTACGTCAACATCTCGGGGCAACTCCTTCCCGATCCGGGCTTCGCCGCCACCGCGCTTGCATTGGTCCGCCAGGCGAAGGGGAGGATCGGGTTCGAGATTACCGAAACCGCGGTGATCAGCGATCCCGACGCAGCGCTCGCCAATCTGCGTGCTTTCACCGAGGCCGACATTCGCATTGCGATCGACGATTACGGCTCGGGCCTTTCGTCGCTCGCCTATCTGAAGCAGCTGCCGGCGCAGGAGCTCAAGATAGATCGCATGTTCGTGAGCGGCCTCACCAACAGCAATCGCGACCCGCTTCTCGTCCGCTCCTCCATCGATCTGGCACACGCGCTCGAAATGGAGGTCACTGCCGAGGGTGTGGACACGGCGATGAGCCTGTCGCTTCTCCGCATCATGGGCTGCGACCTCCTCCAGGGCTATTTCATCTCTCCGCCGTTGCCGCTGCCGCAGCTGATCGAATTCCTGAGTGACGAAGCGCATCTGGAGCGCCTCGCCGGTCCGGGCATAGAGCAGTGGCATGCTTCACTAGGTGCATGAATTTGAAGCAGTAAATTCTTTCTTAACGCCTGCTTAACGACGTTTATTCGGGTCTCGGTAAGCATTGGCAGCGCAAGACCCTCCCAAATCATAGCGACAAGACGGCAGCAGGGAGCCGGCTTGAACGGGGGCTTCCCAATGACAGTGCGCACGTTGATCCGCTCGTATCTTCTCGCGACGGCCGGATTCGGCGGCCTCATGGTAGCAGGCGGCGCCGCGGCCCAGACCGCGCCCGCGCCGTCGTCACCGATCCTCACGCTCGCGCCCGCACAGCCGGTAATAGTCCGCCCCGGTCCTGTCTCGGCGGACAAGCCGGTGCAGACGCTGAGCGGTACGCTCACCCCCTATGTCGGCAACATTCGGACCTTTACGGGCGATCTTGATCCGCTGGTCGGTAATATCCGCACCTTCAGCGGCGATCTGAGCCCCTATATCGGCAACATCCGCACCTTCGGCGGCACCGTCGACCCATATGTGGGCAATATCCGCACCTTCTGGGGCGACCTGGCGCCTGCGATGGGCGATCTCGATCCGATGATCGGCAACATCCGGACTTTCTCCGACGCGTACGTTACCACCAGCAAGGATACGCTGGGCTATTGGCTGAACCTGTCGGGTACTGCCTCGGCCACTGACCTGTCGACGCTCGTCACCAAGATCAACGGCATCATCGGGCAGTCCAAGGACGCATGGGGCACGGCCGTTCAGAAGCAGACCGGCAAGACCTTCGAGGCCGGGTTCGTCACGCCGATGCTGGCGAAATGGGGCCTCGATCTGACCAACCCTGCCTCGCTGACCTCGGTCGACGCCTATACGCGGCAGATGTTCTTCATCGACTGGTACGACCAGCTCAACCAATATTCGGGCATGGATCACACCGACTGGTGGATGCAGACGATCAACTGGTCGCCCGCCATCACCAAGACGATCGGCGAGGGCAAGCGCTCGATCGTCGGCCTGCTCGACTTCACCGTAACGGGCGAAGGCACCAGCAACATCACCAAATATAGCGGCATCTCGGACTTCTCGAACGGCCACGGCGCCGCGGTCGCGAGCCTGATCATCGCCGCGCACGACGGCAAGGGCGTGATGGGCATCGCGCCGATGGCCTCGGTCGTCGCCTACAATCCGTTCGACAGCTCGGGCACCGCCAACTGGACCGATGTAAAGAACGGCGTGCTGATGATCGCGCAGAACAATGCGAGCATCGTCAACATGTCGCTCGGCGAACCCGGCAAGACGTTGCCGCAGGGCTGGAACGACGTATTCGGTGATCCGGATGTCGCCGCCTATGCCAAGAAGACGATCTTCGTCATCGCGGCGGGCAATGACGGAAGCACCCAGACCCAGAACATCCAGTGGGACAAGGCCAATCCCTACATGATCGTGGTCGGCTCGGTCGGACCGACGGGCACGATTTCCGACTTCTCCAACCGGCCGGGCAATGCCTGCCTCGTCGATGCCAAGGGCACCTGCGCGCCCGACATGAAGCTGATGAACCGCTTCATCACCGGGCCGGGCGAGATGATCCTGGTGTCGGACGGACAGGGCGGCGTGACGCGCGCGTCGGGCACCTCGTTCGCCGCGCCGCTGGTCACCGGGACGATTGCGCTGCTCCACGATCGCTGGCCCTGGCTGTCCAACTACCCCAAGGAGACGGTCGACATCATCCTGAAGTCGGCGCGCGATGCCGGTGCGCCCGGCGTCGATCCCGTCTACGGCGTGGGCATACTCGACGTCACCGCTGCCCTGTCGCCGCTGAGCTTCGACGGGCTGAAATGGTATCAGTACGACGCAAAGGGCAACATCGTCGCCACCCAGGTCGCCAAGATCCGTGATCCCAAGGAGCAGGCCAAGTGGGAAGCGGCCGGCATGTTCTTCTATGCCTATGAAGACGTCGGCGCGACCTTCCGCGACTTCGCCATCCCGGTATCGAGCAAGCTCACCGATGCGACGGCGATGTCGCTGACCGGCTCGAACGAATATCTGCAGAGCTATATCTACAGCCGCTTCATCGCCTGGGCGACCACCAAGGGCGGCCCGGGCACGAAGGGGCCTGGCGCGTTCAGCGGCTTCGCGTTCTCCGCGCCGATTTCCAACAAGGGCGGCCTGCAGCTTTCCATGGCGGTTGCGCCGCGCATCCGCATGCTCGGTTTCTACCAGAGCCAGCTACCCTATCAGACGGCGGTGCGCCTGGTCACCCCGGGCGAGCGCGTCGCCTTCACCTTCGGCGACGGCGATGGTGCGCCCCAGCTCGGCGGCGGCAGCTTCGCGCTTCCATCGGATTTCGACCCCAATATCGGCGGTGCGAACCCGCTGATGGGCTTCGCTTCCGGCGGCGGCTACCTCCAGACCAGCGTGAAGCTGAGCGATCACTGGACGATTTCCAGCGGGCTCACGCAGCGCAAACTACGCCGCGATCTCCGCCAGATGGACACGCTCACGGCCTTTGCCTTAGGTGCCATCGATCCCTATCGCGCCGGTGCGCAGACCGTGGCGGTGCGCTACGGTGCCGACAGCGGTTCGCTGAGCGCGAGCTATACCCGGCTGCGCGAATCCAAGGCGATGCTCGGCATCGAATCCGCCGACCCCTATGATTTCGCACGCGGCAGCATCAGCGACGGCGTCACGCTGGGCGCGGACCTGGCGCTGACGCCGACGCTGGCGCTCGCCGCCACCGGCACCGTCGGTCGTACGCGCGCGGCGGGGGCGGCCACGATCACCCCGGCCGGCGGCGGGCTGGTCAGCACCGCCTTCCAGTTCGGCCTGACGAAGAGCGAATTGCTCGGCAAAACCGACCTGTTCCGCATGACGCTAGCGCAGCCGATGCACCTCGAACGGGCGAGCGTCGACCTGACCACGGTGCAGGTCGTCGATCGACAGACCGGCGAGTTGGGGCCGCTCACCCAGCGGTTCAATCTCGGGGTTCCCGGACGGCAATATGTCGGCGAGGCGATGTATGGGCGAACCATGCTGGACGGCGCGGCGCAGGTGAGCATCTTCGGCCGCGCGACGTTCAATGGTGCGCAGACGCAAGCCTTGCCGCGCCTAACGGGCGGCGCGGCGTTCCGCATGAACTTCTGAGCCAGTGCTGCCGGCTGTGCCCCGGGAGGCGCAGCCGGCATGGTTGGACATGCCTTAACCTTTTCGCCCTAAAATGTTCTGGCTAAGGGAGATTTGGCCAGATGCGACGTGTGGAAGGCCTGTGTCTGCTGGCGCTCGCGATCGCGACGCCTGCGGTTGCCCAGATGCCATCGGCGCCGGCGAAGGCGGCAAAGGCCGCCCTCGCGCGGTTCGATCAGGACGTCGCCGCCGCCAAAACCGCGATGATGGCGGACCCGAGCCAGGCCCTTGGGCTGGCTGAAAAGGCGCTGGTTCGCGCGCGTGCGCTTGCGGCTTCGCCGGAGGCGGAGCGCGCCGTCGCGACGGCCGAATGGCTGAAGGGCGAGGCCTATATCCGGATCAGCGAGCCGGCCAAGGCGCGGCCGATCATCGATGCAGCGCTCGCCCGCATCGCGGTGCATGGCCCCAATACCAAGCTGCAGGGCGATCTGATGCGCTCGCGCGGCGCGATCGCAGCCACTTCTGGCAATATCGTGGAGGCGCTGCAGGACTATCAGCGCGCACACGACATTTTCCGCGCCGCTCGCGAAGTCCGCAGCCAAGCCATCGCGCTGCAGGACATCGGGCAGATCTATTCGGACGCGGGCGATTATCCGCGCGCGCTCGACTATTACTCGCAGGCGGGTGAGCTCTACTCGGCCGATCCGGGCTTCCGCCTGAGTACTTATAACAACCGCGCGGAGGTGTTGCGCCTGCTCGGTCGCTACGATCAGGCGGAGCTCGACTATCGGAATGCGCTGAAGAGCGCGCGCGAACTCGGAAGCCCGCTGCTGCAGATTCAGATCCTTGCCAATCTGGCGAGCGCGGAGACCGAACGCCGCAAGTTCGCTGCGGCGGGTCAGGCCGTTGCGGACGCGCTGCGGCTTTCCCGCTCCGACGAGGCGGCATCGATGCGCCCGGTGGCCTTTGCCGCGGCGGCCAAGCTGAAGGCGGCGCACGGGGATTATGGCGCCGCCGCGGCGCTGCTGCGCACGACCTTCGCCGGAGTCGACCTCACCACCACGCCCATGCCGGACAAGGAGTTCCACGCCACCGCGGCGGAAGTGTTCGAGAAGCTCGGCGATCCGGCGATGGCGCTCCAGCATCTCAAGGCGTTCGAGCGCCTCGACAAGGAGGCGAGCCGGCTCACGGCCTCGGCCGCGTCGCAGTTGATGGCCGCGCGCTTCGATTTCCAGAACCAGAAGCAGAAGATCTTCGAGCGCGACGCCCGTATTCACCAGCAGCAGGCCGAGTTCCGCACCAAGCTTCTCCTTGGCTTGGTCGCGGCAGCGACGATCGTGCTGGTGCTGCTGCTGATCAGCGCGCTGCGGATCCGCAAGAGCCGCAATGAAACGCGCGCGGCCAACGTCGTGCTGAACCAGACCAACACGGCGCTGGAGAAGGCGCTGAGGGCCAAGACCGAATTCCTGGCCACGACCAGCCACGAGATTCGCACCCCCCTTAACGGCATTCTCGGCATGACGCAGATCCTGCTGACAAATCCTCGTCTCGATGTCGAAGCGCGCGAGCAGGTGCAGGTAGTGTTCGGCGCCGGCGAGGCGATGCGCGCGCTGGTCGACGATATCCTCGACGTCGCAAAGATGGAGACAGGGGAGATCGCCGTCGCGCAGGAAGACGTGGCGTTCCGGGCGATGCTGGAGGACGCGGCACGGCTGTGGAGCGGGCATGCCGCCGCCAAGGGCATCGCGCTGCACCTCGACATCGCGGACACACCGGTGCGCATCCTGTCCGACAATGCGCGGCTTCGCCAGATCATCGGCAATCTGCTGTCGAACGCCGTCAAGTTCACGCCTGCCGGCACCGTGACGCTGCGCGCCAGCGTCGCGGGCAACCCGGAAATCCTCGTCGTCGAGGTGGAAGACACCGGCATCGGTATCCCGGCGGATCATCTCGACCGCGTGTTCGAAGCCTTCCACCAGGTGGACGGCGGCCTGAACCGCCAGTTCAGCGGCACCGGCCTTGGCCTCTCCATTTGCGTGAAGCTGGCGTGTGCGCTGGGCGGTACGCTGGACGTCGTGAGCGCGCTGGGGGAGGGATCACGCTTCACGCTGCGCGTGCCGCTGAAGCGCGTAGTTGCCGGGAACGAAGCGCCGCCTGAGGGCGGACGTCCCGCCAGCCTGGCGGGAGCGCGGCTTGTGCTGGTCGAGGCCAACCCGCTGACGCAGGGCATGATGCGCGGACTGCTCGAACCCGTCACGGCCGTGGTCGACTGCCTGCCCGATGGAGACAGCGCGATCGCGGCGGTCCGCGCGGGCACGGTGGATCACCTGCTCGTCGAGGCGCGATCGGCGACGGTCGAAGGTCGGCCGCCGCTCGATTCGGTGCGCGCGCTGGTTGGCGCGTGTCGAGAGGCCGAACTGCCAATCAGCCTCCTGTTCGCGCCGGGCGACGACCTGCCGTTCGACGAGATGGCGCGGCTGGGTGCGACGCAATTGATCGTCAAGCCCGTCGGCGCAGTCCAACTGATCGCCGCGCTGCAAGGCGTGTATACGGAGGGAGCACCGCAGGACGCACCGTTGCGGATGGCTTCAGCATCCTAATCAACTATTTACGCCCCGCTGCTAGGCAGGTTTGCTCCAGGGAGCGTGCCATGCAGATTCTGTTCGTCGAAGACGACCCCATGAACCGCCGCGTCGTGAAGGACATGCTGCGCGTTGTGGGGGCGCATATGGAGGAGGCCGCGGATGCGGAGACCGGCCTCCAGATGATCGCCGATGGTGATTACAGCATCGTCCTGATGGACCTGCGCATGCCCGGCATGGACGGGCTCACCGCCATCCAGCATCTGCGCGCCACGCCGGGGGAGAAGGCTGCGCTGCCGGTCATCGTCGTCACGGCCGACGCCGCCGCCGATCTTCGAGAAAGGTGCATGGCTGCAGGTGCCGACGAGGTGATCATGAAACCTGTCGCGATGACCGCGCTGCTCAACGCGATGGGCCGAATGCTAACCAAGCACGGGACCGACGGAGTGGTGCTGAGCTGATCTGTCGAATGCGCTCGGCTCGTTCCTGTTGCACGTGAACGCGCCGGACGTGGACGACACGGGCTGGACGTGCTTCGGGTCAATGGAATTCGCTTTCGCCGGTGGGCGTGGGGCGACGGGAGCCTTGGGGAAGTTGGCAATTTGAACGTGGGCTTGCGAAACAACGTGCGGATGTTCGGATCTGGTGAATCGGCGATCCTGTTCGCGCACGGCTATGGCTGTGACCAGACGATGTGGCGCCATGTCGCGCCTGCGTTCGAGCACATGCACCGCGTGATTTTGTTCGATCATGTAGGTGCCGGCGGTTCCGATCTCGCTGCCTGGAATCCTGCCAAGTATCAATCGCTGCATGGCTATGCCGAAGACGTGGTCGAGATCGGCTCGAGCTTGGGTCTTCGGGACGCGATCTTCGTCGGTCACTCCGTAAGCGCGATGATCGGCATCCTGGCCGCGAAAATGGCACCTGGCATGTTCACCAAGCTGGTTCTCGTCGGCCCGTCCCCGCGGTACATCAACGATGGAGAGTATTTTGGCGGGTTCGAGGCGACCGAGATCGATCGGCTGATGGCGCTTTCGGAGGAGGATTTCCGCGATTGGTCCATTCAGGTGGCCTCACTCGCGATCGGAAATCCCGAACGTTCGGAGTTGGTCGAGGAACTTGCTGCGAGCTTCTGTCGCGCCGATCCGGCTATTGCCAGGCACTTCGCCCATGTAACATTCTCGTCGGACAACCGCCGGGACCTCGAGGCGGTGCCGGCAAAGGTGCTGATCCTGCAATGCTCGAATGACGCGATAGCACCCGAAGTAGTTGGGCGGTATGTTCAAGCGCGCATTGCCGGCAGCGATTTCGTCCGATTGCGTGCGACTGGCCACTGCCCCAATCTCAGTGCGCCCGAGGAAACGATCAGCGCGATCCGCGCTTGGCTCGACAGTGAGCGGGCGGTAAATGCTTAACACCGTGCGGGGGTGAGCGGCCTTGCCCTACTATTGGCCCGTTGCTGGATTGGCAGGTTTTGTCAGGACCTGCCATTCCCCGCTGATGCCCTGAAGGACTGCAAAGTCCCAGCCTCCGACATCCCCGCTGACTAACATCCGGCCGAGTGTGCCCGCTTTTCGGCTGTTGGAAAGGGCAAGGTGAAACGGTGGGGCCAGGAGAGTATCTCGACGGCTCGTGACGGTTCACGATGCAGGAATCGCCGTGTTCGTTGGTGTTTGCGGTGCCGTTTGCCTGCGGGCCGAACAGCAGGTGCCTATTTCTTGAGAGTATCCAGCCATTCGGCGATGGCGGATTCGCGCCACCCCATGCAGCGAGTGCTGATCCGGGTGTTGTGGGGGAAAGTGCCGGCTTCCATTTTGCGGTAGAGGGTGGAACGGGTCAGGCCGGTGCGTTCGAGCACGGTCTTGATCCGGAGAATACGGTCATGGGATTGGGGCTGGTTCTGCATTGCTATCACCTCGCATCATTTGAGGGTTGGTGGAGCGCTCCGGGGCAAGGTTGCGCCGAGTGGCGGGTCGGGGAAAGAGCCTGATTGGGGTCAGAAGGGGCCTCTTTGGTGCCAATCGAACCCTGGGGCGGTCCGCGCAAAAGCAATTGAAGGGCTTGAATCATATCAGGGCGTCTCACGCCTTCGGCGTGACTGCGCTCGCACGCCGCTGGCGCGGCGCCGAGTCGGCTTGGCCGTCTCGGCCCTTCGGGTATTGATCGCGGACGCAGGCGCCGATCCTGCGGATCGGCGGCCGGCAGGTGCCGGCAGCGGAACGCGGGTGCGGTGCGCGCGCCGGCGCACGCCTTCGGCGACACCAGGGCGCGCGAGGTGTTGGTGCCCGCGTGGCACACTTACCCGGGCGGGAGGCGCGGGCGGCGGCTGGCGCACGTGCTGGCGCGCGCACGCCGCCCGTGCGGCCCACCCGGTTGCAAGGGTGCGTTCTTGTCCGGGCGCCGGTGGCGCCCGGCAGCGCGGTCGCGCTGACAGGATGGTCGCCGCGCGGGTGCGCGGCGGCATTGATGCGCCGGCACGCGGAAAGGACGGGGGGAGCGTCGCTCGCCTCTAGTCCTGCCGCGGCATGCCGCAAGCCGGGCGGTGCCCGGCTCCTCCACGTTGTTTCGGCCTTCGGTGCGGCCTGCCTCTGACGGCAGGACTGCCGGTTCGCTCCTGCCGCTCCCCCCGCCCTTCCGGCGCCGGTTGCGGTGTTTTGAAAAGGAGCAGGACGATGGGTGTTGGACACGAGAACCGGGCGAGCCTCTATGCCGAGGTGACGGGACGGGTGATTGCCGAACTGGAGCGGGGACGGCTGCCCTGGGTGCAGCCCTGGGATGCGGCGGTATGTGGATGTGCGATGCCGGCCAATGCGGTGACCGGGCGGCGCTATTCGGGGATCAATGTGCTGATCCTCTGGGCGGCGGTGATCGAGGGACGCTATGCCTCGCAGCGCTGGTTGACCTACGCCCAAGCGCAGGCGGCGGGCGGGAGCGTCCGGCGCGGGGAGCGGGGGACGACGATCTGCTATGCGGATCGCTTCACCCCGAAGGACGAGGCCGAGCGGGCGCGGGACGAGGACCGCGAGGCGCGGCAGCTGGCGTTTCTCAAGCGGTTCACCGTGTTCAACGTCGACCAGTGCGAGGGGCTACCCGAGCGGCTGACCGCGATGGAGCAGGGCGAGCCGGTGGCGGAGGCGGACCGCATTCCCGCCGCGCATGCCCTTATGGAAGCGTGCGGCGCCGATATTCGGATCGGGGGTGGAGAAGCCTACTACAGCCCGTCGGGAGACTATGTCGCGGTGCCGCCGCAGCTCGCCTTTTACGATCGGATCAACTGGTACCGCACCGTGCTGCATGAGCTGGGGCACTGGACCGGCCATCGTTCTCGGCTGGGACGGGACCAGTCGGGCGCATTCGGCAGCGCGCCTTACAGTCGGGAAGAGCTGGTCGCGGAGATGGCAAGCGCGTTCACCTGTGCGTCGCTGGCGATCCAGCCTACGGTGCGGCACGCCGATTATGTCGGCAGCTGGCTGGCAGTGCTGCGCGAGGACGAGAAGGCGATCCTCCGGGCAGCGAGCGCTGCCAGCAAGGCGGCGGATTACCTGCTCGGGTTCGTCTCGGACGAGGAGGCGGGGCAATGATGCGCTGGCTTCGCCTGCGGCGCATGCGCCGTGCCTTCCGCGCAATGCCCGAGCGCGACCGGGCAATCTTCGGATCGGTGAGGTTCGACGATTTGGATTACATCGAAACGGCCCAGCGGCATGGCTGCACGGTGGCCGAGGTGGAACAGACCGTCGCCCGCGTGCTGATCGCGCTCGGTCGGGCGGAGCGGGGCGAACAGCCATGAGCGATGCCACACCTCGCCCGGTCAAATCGGGCGAGGTGTACGCCGCGGCATCAGCGCGTTAGGATCGATCCATGAGGACTAGCCTCGACCATCTTCCCCCAGCCAAGCAGCGCGAGCTGGAGCGTGTCGTCCAGATCCTGTTCGAGGAGTTCGGCGACGCGATTGCCATCGCCACGTCGGACTGGAAGAAGCAGGCGCGCATCCTCAAGGTCATCCTGTACGGTAGCTAGGCGCGTGGTGGTTGGGTCGACGAGCCGCATACCGCCAAGGGCTATCAGTCGGACTTCGACCTTCTGGTAATCGTCAACAAGGACAAGCTCACCGATCGGGTGGAGTTCTGGGCGACCGCCGAGGAACGGCTCAATCGCGAGCTGGCGATCACCAAGACGCTGCGCACCCCGGTCAATTTCATCGTGCACACCCTGCAGGAAGTGAACGATGGGCTGGCGCATGGCCGCTACTTCTTCATGGACGTCGCCCGAGATGGCATAGCGCTGTACGAGAACGAACCAAGCGAGCTGCATCAGCCCAAGCCGAAGACGCCGCCGCAGGCGCTAGCGATGGCGCGGGAATATTTCGTCGAATGGTTTCCGAGTGCAGTGGCCCTCAAAGAGGGGGCAGATTTTTACATCAGCAAACAACGTCCGAAGGAGGCCGCGTTTTCGCTGCACCAGGCGGCAGAGCGCCTCTACCACTGCGTCTTGCTGGTCTGCACGTTCTACACGCCGCACACCCACAACCTTGGCTTTCTCCGCACGCAAGCCGAACGGATTGATCCGCGCCTGATCGACGCTTGGCCACGGGACCAGCGCGTCGACCGTTCCCGGTTCGAGAAGCTGAAGGAAGCCTATGTGAAGGCGCGCTATTCGAAGCATTATCGGATCAGCGCCGAGGAACTGGCGTGGCTTGGCGAGCGCGTCGAAGTGCTGGGGCAGGCGGTGCAGGTGATCTGCGAAGAGCGTATTGCCGCGCTGGAGCAAGCTGCCGCCGCATGATCGTCGCGCGCCGAGGCTTCGAGCCTCGGCGCGCGATTGAGTTCAGGTGGCCGGTGCCGCCTTCGCGCGCGGCTTGCGCGCCGGCTTCGGGGCAGGTGCTTCGGCAGGCGCGTTGCGTGCTGCGCGGCCCTTCGCTCCCAGGCCGATCTTGTGCGCCATCGCGCGGCGCTGCTCTGAATAGGTCGGCGCCACCATCGGATAATTAGCCTTCAGATTGTAGCGCGCGCGATATTCCTCGGGCGTCAGTCCGTGCGTGCTCAGATGCCGGCGCAGGGTGCGATAGGGCTTGCCGTCGATCAGCGAGATGATGTGGTCCTTCGAGGCCAGCGATTTGCGGACCGAGACGGCCGGCGTGAATTCTTCCGAGGCAGGTTCTTCGCTCGCAACTTCCGCGCTCGCGACGCCCCCTGAAAGTTCAATCACATCTGCATGCATCTTCCGCAGAAACGTGGAGACGTCGTCCATCGTCGCGCGATTGTTCGGGTTCGACAACCAGGCAATGGTGAGGTCGCTTGCGAGTTCAACGGGGTCGGTATTGCTCTGCTCAGACATTCTGCGTCCCTGCTCCTTGTTTTGCGGCATGCTGCCGACAACAGGATTATAGGAGCGTACGTACTCCGTCTGCTAAAATATGTTGGAAGATGCAGCGAGATTACTCATTCTGCAGCTGCTCGAACGCGCGACGTCCACGTCTTCGCCATAACGTCAGCGCCTGATCGCGTTCTTCGCTTTTGAGCGTGGCCGCGGCATCGATCATCACACCGAACAATACGGCGCGATCGTCGTCGGTGAGTTCGACCAATCCGGCTTTCGCAACTAGGCCGCCGAGTTCGATCAGCTGACGGGTTCGTTCGCGGCGTGTCACCATCCATTCTCGCGTATCATTCCGCGCGCGCTGCGCCTCCGCTCGGTGCCGCGCCGCTGTCAGCTGCCGCAGCCGATGCCGCACGCGCACGAGCGCCGCCGCGAGCTTTTCCCTGCTGCTGAAAGAAGGCCGCGCCACGCTGGCGCCAGTCCTCCCGCACGATCATGTCGGACGCGCTGACAATGGCGAGCAGTGCGCCCGCCAGTTGCTCGACCGGCAGCGCATCGGCACCCGTCGCAACGACCAGTTCGCCGAGCTGCTGGAGCTTGGCCTGTTTGAGCTGTCGCGCCTTGCTGTCGAGCGCCTTCAGCTCCGAATCGAAGTCACGTGGCTTGCGCATCGAATCCTCCGCAGTTGATGAATGATGTTTGGTGATTTAGGAACTGCATCGATCAACGCAAATGTCGTGAAACATCTTGGGATGTTCACGTCGCGAAAAAGATTAAATCTTTTGAGGGCGCGCTTATACGTCGTGCCGACGTCGCTTGTTTGGTGTAAATGGATTGCCGCTATGGCGATCTACCATTTCTCGGCCAAGATCATCAGCCGCGCCAGCGGATCGTCGGCGCTCGCCGCTGCTGCCTATCGCTCCGCCTCGCGGCTGCACGACCAGCGGTTGGATCGGCACCACGACTTCTCGAACAAGGCCGGCGTCGTGCATTCCGAAGTGCTGCTGCCGGAGGGAGCGCCGGAGCATCTCGCCGATCGCGAGAAACTGTGGAATGCGGTCGAGGCCGTCGAACTGCGCAAGGACGCGCAACTCGCCCGCGAGATTGAATTCGCTATCCCACGCGAGCTGAACCAGGCGGAAGGCATTCGGCTGGCGCGGGAGTTCGTCCAGGCCGAGTTTGTGAACCGCGGCATGGTCGCCGATCTCAATGTCCATTGGGATATCGGCGCTGATGGCGAGGCCAAGCCCCACGCGCATGTCATGCTCGCCTTGCGGGAGGTGGATGGCGAGGGTTTCGGCAAGAAGAACCGCGACTGGAATCGTACCGACCTTCTCGAGACATGGCGCGAGCGCTGGGCCGGGCACGTCAATGCGCGGCTGGCCGAACTGGATATCGACGCGCGGGTCGATCACCGCAGCCATGAAGCGCAGGGCATCGAGCTGGAGCCGCAGCACAAGATCGGCCCGGCGGCGGCGCGGATGGCCGAGCAGGGGCTCGCTTCCGAGCGGCTAGAAGAGCATCACGAGATCGCGCGCGCCAATGGTGAGAAGCTGCTCGCCAACCCGGCGCTGGCGCTCGACGCGATCACCCATACCCAGGCGACCTTCACCAAGCGCGATCTGGCGATGTTCGTGCATCGCCACAGCGAAGGGAAAGAGCAGTTCGACCAGGTGATGGCGGCGGTGCGCGCGTCACCTGAACTGGTGAAGCTCGGCAAGGACGGATGCGGCGAAGACCGCTTCACCAGCCGTGACATGATCGAGACCGAAGCGCGGCTGGAGCGCGCGACCGTGATGCTCGATGCCCGTCGCGGCCATGGCATGGACGAGCCGCATCGCAAGCTCGCCCTGGCGCGCGCCGAGATGCGCGGGCTGGTTCTGTCGAGCGAGCAGCGCAGTGCCTTTGACCACGTCACCAGCGGCAAGGATCTGAGCGTGGTCGTCGGCTATGCCGGTACCGGCAAATCGGCAATGCTCGGCGTTGCCCGCGAAGCATGGGAAAGCGCCGGCTATCAGGTGCAGGGCTTGGCGCTGTCCGGCATCGCTGCGGAAAATCTGGAAAGCGGCTCGGGCATCGCGTCGCGCACCATCGCCAGCATCGAGCATCAATGGGAGCAGGGTCGCGAGCTGCTGACCGACAGATCCATCCTCGTCATCGACGAAGCTGGCATGATCGGCACTCGCCAGATGGAGCGGGTGATTGCCGAAGCTGAGAAGCGCCACGCCAAGGTGGTGCTGGTCGGCGATCCCGAGCAGTTGCAGGCGATCGAAGCGGGGGCGGCGTTTCGGTCGGTCGCCGAGCGGCATGGCGCCATCGAGATCACCGACATTCGCCGGCAGCGCGAGGACTGGCAGCGGCTGGCGACGCGCCAGCTTGCCACCGGCCGCACCGCCGAAGCGCTGGAAGCCTATGCAGGGGCCGGCATGGTCGCCGACTCGGAGACCCGAGTCGAGGCGCGAACGGCGCTCATCGCGCGCTGGGACCGAGAGCGGATCGCCGATGCGGGTGCGTCACGCATGATTCTCACCCACACCAACCAAGAATGCGATGAACTGAATGCGCTGGCCCGGGATGCGATGAAACGCAGTGGGGCATTAGATACTGATATTGCTGTCGAAACCACCCGCGGAGAACGCTTGTTCGGCGCAGGGGACAGGGTCATGTTCCTGCGCAACGAACGCAGCCTCGGTGTGAAGAATGGCAGCCTCGGTACCATCGAACAGGTCGATCATGCCCGCATGGCGGTGCGGCTCGACGATGGTCGTCAGGTCGCCTTCGACCACAAGAACTATGGCGACGTCGCCTATGGCTATGCCGCCACGATCCACAAGGCGCAGGGTGTCACCGTCGACCGCGTGCACGTGCTGGCGACGCCGGGGCTCGACCGTCACGCTGCTTATGTCGCGCTGTCGCGGCACCGCGATGCGGTGCAGCTTCATTATGGCCGCGATGATTTCGCCGACCAGGGCAAGCTGGCCCGCGCCCTGTCGCGCGACCGGCCGAAGGATAATGCCCTCGACTATGATGGTGCCGCCGAGCGCTTCGCCGCCCGGCGCGGCGTCGAGCGGTCGCGCATCCTCGACACGCTTGCTAAAGAGCCACTCGCCGAACCGGAACGCAGCGCGCCTGCACCAGCACGGCGCCGCGGCATGTTCGACGGGTTGCGGCTATCTATCCCCGAGCCGGAACGGGCACCAACCAAGCTGCGCTTCGATGGGCTCAAGCTGTCGGTGCCGGCGGCTGCGCCCGAGGCATCCGCAACGCAGAAGCTGGAGCGGGCGGTCGAAGGCTATGCACGTGCCGTGCAGGATGCAGGTCGTATGACCGGCCAGGGCCGTACGCCGCTCGAAGTTCAGAAGGCGGCACTTGCGCGCGCCGCCGACGCCGTCAACGCGCTGCATCCCCACGGCACCCGCGATCTCGACATGGCGTTCGAGCGGACGCCGGGTCTGGTCAGCGAAGCGGCCAATGGTCGTACCGCCAACGCCATTCGCCAGATGCAGCTGGAAGCGGAGGTGCGCAACAACCCTGAGCTGCGCGCTGACCGGTTTGTCCAGGCCTGGCAGCAGCTTCAGGCTCGGCGGGGCAATCTGAGCGGGTGGGAGAATGAAGAGAAGCGCGCCGGTGTCGAAAACGCCATGCGCTCGATGGCGAAGGGGCTGGAGAAAGACCCGGCGCTAGGCGCCGCGCTCAGCCGCAGAGGCAGTCAGCTGTTCGGGCGGCAGTGGTCGCCTGAATGGACACCGGGCAGCTGTGATGGCGGTGTCAGCCGGGCACTCGGCGATGACGCCCGCACGCGCTCGATCATCCGTCAGCTTACCTTCTCGATCGATCGCGATCGCGGCCTTGGGATTGGAATGTAGCCATGGGTATCCACGAACCTCCCGTAGAAGTGGACCAGACGGTCCAGGCGTTCAACGACATGTCGCGCAAGCTTGCCGGGCTGACCGCAGCGGTCGACGGCTTCGCCGCGCGACAGCAGGAGCTGCATGCGCGTGACTATGGGCCTGACCTGGAGAAGATCCGTGACGGCTACGACAAGGTTTGCGGTGCGATCAACGTCCTCGCCAAGCGACCGGCGATGACATTGACGCCGCAGGAGGTCGCCAAGCAGATTGAAGCAGCTGGGACGCGGGGGCGTGCAGACGATCATCGGGCGTGGACTGGCGCCAGCCATGCGCTTGTCGGTACAGTACAGGAGCTGAAGGGGATGGTCGAGTCGGCCCATTCCGCAGAGACCCAGCAGCTGTGGATCGCGGGCGCGGCGGCTTTGGCACTATTGGTGGGCTTCGCCTTTGGCACTGTCGTTCCATCGGTAGTCGCTCAACTCGCGCCCGAGAGCTGGCATTGGCCAGAGGAACGGGCTGTAGCAATGCTCAGGCGCACACCTTGGGACGCGGGCATGCGGCTCATGCAGGTTGCCGATCCGCAGCAGGCGCGGGTACTGGCCGACGCCGCTCGGCTCGCGAAGGACAATGCGGATGTGCTTACAGGATGCCGCAAACGTGCAGAGCAGCTCAGTGCTCCAATAAAGTGCTCCATCGAGATCCACCAAGCAAAGATCGATTGACGCGGGTGGGGCCGCTTCTGGCTGTAAGCAGGCAGGCGGCTTCTGGGTGAGAGAACGCGAAAGCGGACATAAGCGTGCGGCGCCCCGTCGAGTATCGGAATATCGCATGGCCTACGTCGCTGCGCGCTCATCTATCGAGAGGCTTGGGAAATTTGGCCCACGCCGGCTTCACCCTTTTTAGGCCTCGGTTGTGCATCGCTCATACAGCGTGTCAAAACCGCTGGGTTTTGACAACGTCGTGTTATCAGTGGTGGAAAGCGCGTCCGCTCTCGGGCGGACTGTCCCTCCTTTATACGCGCCTGGGAGTGCAACAAGTATTGTAACGCCATGCCAATGCGGGCATCAATTCCCCAGAAGGGGACCACCTAAATGCCTGAATTTCTGGTTCAGCACTGGAAAGAGATCCTAGCAGCCGTCGCCGCGCTCGTGGCGAGCGGCGTTGTCTTCAAGCTGATCACAGTTCGCGTGTCGAGTTCTTCAAACAGGGTCGATCAGCGAGGCGCCAGATCCAAAGGCGACATCGTTGGGCGAGACAACAACCGCAACCGGCGGGGCTGAGCACCCTTGGCGGACTCTAACGACGTCAATCAGCGGGGGGCGAGCGCGGGCGGCAATCTTGTCGGTCGTGACGACAACTCGGTCAACGTCTGGCTGCCTGGCGACAGTCAGGTGAGCATGCTCGTAAAACAGCTTGATCGCGAGATTCACGCCGACGAGATCCGCGAGCAATGGATCGACAGCCTGCAGTTCTTCGAGGAGCAGTACGTCCCCGACGGCGTCAAGGGACTAGAGGCCAAGCTCGCGAGGTGCGGTCGGCCCGACAAGGTGGGTTTGGCGCTCCGGCACAAGGAGCTCTTCGTCAAGTTTCTCAACCGCTACTCGCTCTACGGGGCCGCGCAGGAGCTGCTTGCTCTCTGTCTCCATCGCATCCACGCGGAATTCGAAACCCACGTCCACCCCGCGTGCGGCAGCAGGGATGGCGCTGAGATCGACCAGATTGTTTCGGAGAAGGTCGTGCAGGCGGTCGTCACCGAGTATGGGCTGGGGACCTTCGCTCTCAATCATGGATTGGTGCTGGGTATGACATACTGGCTGGCCGACCGCTGTTACGTACGCTGGCACGCGGCGTGACGCAGCTTGTCTACCATCCGGCATTCGACCCGTACAACGCGCTGCTCCGCACATGCCGGCTGCTGGACGAAATGGCGGACGGGATCGACGTCACGGCTTTACGCGTGCTCGACTTTCTGCTCCTCTTTCCTGAGCATCTGGCTGCCGTGCGCTTGTCGCCGGCCCTCAAGGGGGCCGTGCGCCGGCTGAAGGTGCAACCACGATTTCCCTACGATCGACTGCCGACGCCCCGGGCGTTGTTCAGGAGAATGGCGGCACCTTACGAGGTCGCCGTGCAGACCCTAGTCTCGCGCGGACTGGTGGACGTTGACGAGAAGACGGGTGTCATGCGGTTGAATAAGGGCGTAGTGCCGGCTTCGCTCATGTCGCTCGCAAAGCTGCGGAACGAGGAGGAGGCCGATCTGATGTCGGTGCTGCAGCAGCTCGGCGGCCAGTATTCGGCCTATGGCCCTGACGGGTTGAAGGACCGCTCGCACCTTGATGAATTCCTGTATGACGCTGTTTAAGCCGACACTGATCATCCGCGAGGTGGCAGTCTACCGGGGCGCGTCCTATGCGTACCGCGAGAGCCTGCACGCCGGCGTGAACATCATCGCCGGCGAGAACAGTTCCGGCAAAAGCACGATCCTCAGCCTGATCGTGTACGGGTTGGGAGCGGACATCTCCAACTGGAGCGAGCAGGCTCAGCTGTGCGATCGGGTCTCGCTAGAGGTGGAGTGTAACGGAAACGTGGCCACCTTCTCGCGCCTGATATCCGCGAAGTCCGGCCAGCCGATGGAGATCTTTGCCGGGTCGCTCGAGCAGGCAGAGAAGGCGTCGGTGTCCGACTGGATGCGGTTTCCCTACCGCACGTCCGGCGAGCGGGAGAGCTTCTCCCAAGCGGTATTCAATCTTCTCGCCCTGCCGGAACTGCAGACCGACACGTCGGGCAAGCTCACGCTGCATCAGCTGCTGCGCTTGATGTACTCGGATCAGCTGAGCGCGGTGGACCACATCTTCCGCGACGAGAACTTCGACTCGCCTCAGCTGCGCGAGGCGATTGGACGGTTCCTGATGGGTGCGTACGACACTGACATCTACGCGAACCAGCTGCGCATCCGCGAGCTCGACAAGGAGCTCGCGGCGGTCGACGCGACCTTACGGGGGATATACGCGCTACTCGCTGACGTAAATCACAGCCTGACCTTGGAGTGGGCGACGGCGGAGCGCCGGAACATTGAGGAGCAGCTGATCCGGCTTGGGGAGGAGGCGTCCCAGGCAGAGGTCGCGCTTTACGAGGAGGACGGCGAGGACGTCATCTCGTTGGAGCCGCAGCGCCGCGCCCTGGAGGCCGTACGTGCGGCGCAGGACGAACTCGCCTCCGTCGACCAGCAGATCGAGGCGCTACGGTTCGAACGGGCCGATTCCGAAATATTCCTCGCCACGCTGAGGCGCAAGATTGATGCCCTGCGGGATTCTGCGACCGTCGCGGAGGCGATCAGCGAGGTCGAGTACAGCTGGTGTCCCGCATGCTTCGCGACGCTGTCGTCGCACGACAACCCCCATACCTGCCGCCTGTGCAAGGCACCCATGGACGAGGAGCGGATGCGCCGCAGGGTTGTGGGACAGCTCAATGAACTGCTCGTCCAGCACAAGCAGTCGACCAGCGTGCAGGCGGACCGGGACCGCGAACTGAAGGAGCTGAACGACCGGCGGGCCTCGCTTTTCGCCCAGTGGAAGGACGCCGCAGCGCGGCTCCGCACGGCCAAGCGTACGCCACAGAGCGAGGCCAGGCAGAGTCTCGCGACGCTTAACGAACAGATTGGTTATCTGCGGCGGGAACTGGAGGAAATCGCGAGGCAGGAGCGCCTGATATCGAAACTGGACACGCTTTCGACCACTAAGGCGAACGTAACGGCCGAGCTATCGCGGCTGAGGGATATGAACGAGCGCCTAGCCGCGACCCAGCAGGAGAGGTTGTCGAATGCGTATCGGCGCGTCGAGCGCGAGACTCTTGCCCTGCTACATCATGACCTGCCCCGCCAAGATTCCTTTGAGAAGGCCAAGAGCGTTTCCTTCGACTTCAAGCGCGACGCCATCTCTGTGGACGGGCACACCTACTCGTCGGCATCCTCGACGATCTATCTCAAGAACGCTCTGCTCTCCTCCTTTCTTGCCGCGGCCGCCGAGGACCCTGGCTTTCGACACTTCCGCCTGCTCATTCTCGACACGATCGAGGACAAGGGTATGGAGCCAGAGCGTAGCCGGAACTTTCAGCGGCTGATCGCCGAGCGGTCGGCATCGCTGACGGCGCGGCACCAGATCATCTTCGCCACGGCGATGATCAGTCCGGATTTAGACAAGGCTGAGTACGTGATCGGTCGGAAGTCGACGCACGCTGAGCGTACGCTTCTGGTCGGCTGACCTCACATAAATGGGCAGGAGTTAGATTTGTTTTACGTCATCAGCGGGCGACTTACTCGGTAATTTGAAATTGCGGCCTCGGCCAAGGCGGCGCACCATACCCAGCGCAGGTTCAGCGCGGATTGCATTCAGCTCGTCGAGCAGGGTCGGAAAGCGAATTGAGCAGGCAAGTGCAATGATCGCCGTCGCATCGAGCCTCTCATACCTCTGCCGCTCCGGAAGAGCCTCGAGACGTTCAAGCAATGCCCGTGACGCCTCGTGGGAGCAGGGCAGCGAGTTCAGCGCCACCGTGTCCTCGATGAGGTCGATATGGGCCGCTATACGCTCACCACGCGCACGCCACTTGCGCCTGATGCGGCGGACGTCGGCATCAGATGCTTTGCAGATAAGACGCCCCACGGCGCGCGTAATTGAGAGACTGGCGTCGCGCTGCCTCAATCGCGCGATTTGCATCAGCGTAGAAAAATCGCAATTCTTGCCGGTTCCGAGCGGACGTCCGCGTGAGCGTTTCGGCATCTTCCAGGGGGCTTCGTGTTCCATGCACAGCCTTGTGGAACATCCTGTCGCGGCGAGAAAGGATCATTAAATGGCAGTGCGGATTGCACGGCACTCGAAGCGGCTCGCTAGGGCGCACAGCGCGAGATGTCCTTGATCATTCCAAAATTTTTGCCGTCCTGCGGAAGAGGGAATGACGAAGGCGGCCGTTGCTGCATCTCTGCAGATCGAGCCGACGAACTTGACCGACTTGTATTCGGCCTGGCGCTGATGGGCTGCATAGTAATGGCTTGTCGGCACCGACGCCGCGGCGGACGCCTACCCTCAGCTTGGTGGGTTAGTAGGCTCTCCACCAGGAAGCGGTAAAAGGCTCAGATCAGCACGCGTTCCACTTCGTCGAGCGTCACCTCATCCGATCGGCGATCGTAAAGTTGGGTCGTGCGTGTCGAGCTGTGGTTGGCCATCGCCGCAGCACGCTCAAGGCTGCCTCCATTTTTGAGGTACGCGGTGATGCCGGTGGCCCGGAAGCTGTGATTGCCGATGGCGGTCTCAATACCTGCTGCGGTTGCGCGCCGGCGTACCATCTCAAAGGCATTAGCCTGCGGTAGGGAAGTGCCGCTTAATCGCTTAGTGCCGCGTGCAATGGTGCGGAACAACGGCCCTTTACGATCCTCGCGCAGTGCACACCCATCGAGATAGCTGGAGAGATACTCCTCCAGATTATGGTGGCATGGCATTTCGTGCCGCTTGCCACCCTTCTCGTGCAATCGCACCCACAAACGCCGGTTCTGCACGAACACGTCCTCGACGCGCATTGCCAATGCCGCGCCGATCCGCGCGAACGAATAGACCATGAGCCCGATCAGCGCCCGATCTCGCAATCCTGCCGGCGTGGTCACGTCTATGCTGTCGAGCAGCCGTCGCGCCTCCTCGGGTGTCAGCACCGGCGTCTTGCCCCGCTTCACGCTATGGCTGGGCCCTCGCACCGATCCCGCTGGGTTCCCCGGCACGACCTGGCCGATCACCAGCCAGTCGAACAGGTGACGGATCGCCGCAAGCCGCTGCTTGACTGTAGGCGCGCTGCGCACCTGGCCTAGCTCCTCGATGTAGGCGGCGACGTGAAGCGGCTGTACCGCGGCGATCGACGCGAGGCCACGATGCGCGCACCAGCCCAGGAATTCACCGATACCGCCTGCATAGGCCCGACGTGTGTTCGAATTGCGGATGTTGGCGGCGAAGAATTCTAGAAAGCGGAGCTGCGCGCGATCGTCGGCGGATGCGATCAGCGTCGGCAACGCAAGCTTGGGGGAGGGGAGGGGAGAAAGAGAGTTCACGAGAAGAAACCCGAGGCGCCGTTGATGATAGTCCCGACGATTCCGAAAGAAGACGCAATGACGTTGACCGCATACGCGTCGCGCAGACTTTCCGTCTCTTCAACAGTGTGCGCCGGTGCGATCCGGCTATGCTCATGCCAAGACTTGTAGCCGCCGGCCCGTATAATCGGCCGAGCTAGCGCAAAGGCACCAATGCACGCTGTCAACGCACCGCCAAGGCCCATGTAAGGGCCGGTCTTGAACGACGATGCAACAGCTTCAGCCTGTCCACATTCCCAACCGATGGCACCCCATACGATCAAGAGGAGCACCCAGTAGGTCGGGAGCGGTACCGCAATGCTAAGCGTTGATCCATCCTGGTCGGCAACTCACGCAGGTTCTGCACCCACTGCCCAAAGCGTCTCACACCCAACCTCCTACATACGATAAAGGACATTATCATATATAACCATCCTGTTGAAAGGCGGAACCGGAGGCAAAGACGGGTGTATCAACAGATTGTTGATATGTACGTCGCTAAGGCGTACATAGTGCTCGAGGCGTGAGGTTTGTATGTTGGGCTTTGAGGACCAGGTCGCTGCCGTCGAGGAACGCAGCACCGAGCGGATGAACTTCCGCACCAAGCCGCGGATCAAGCGTGCCATCCAGCAGGCGGCCGCGCTCTCCGGCGTCGACGATTCCGTTTTCACCATGAACGCGGCCTATCGCTCGGCGATGGAGACGATCGCGGCGCATGAGCGCACCAGCTTGCAGCCGGTCGACCATGAGGCGTTCTTTGCCGCGCTCGACACACCGCCGGCACCCACCGATCGGCTGGGCGCGGCCTTCATGCGTCATCGCGAGACGATCGTCAGCAGGTGACGTTGTCCGAGGACGTGAAGCACATCATTGAGCCGCTCGATTCTGCCAAGCACGATCGGGAGGCCTTTTCCTGTGGCATCGAGCAAGTCGACAACTTCTTTCGCCGCACAGCGAACAAGCTCACCAAGGCCGGCAACGTCCGCACCTTCGTGATGGTTGGGTCCGAAGGCGAGCTGATCGGCTTCTACGCCACGAACGCCCACGCGATCGACTACACGGAACTGCCGGATCGGTTTGCCCGAAATCGCCCTGCCCATGGCACTATACCGGCCGCGTATATCTCCATGATCGGGGTCGACACACGGTTCCAGGGGCAGGGGTATGGCGGTGATCTCCTGGTTGACTGCCTAATCCGCTTGGCAGCGGCGGCCGAGGCCCTCGGAATCGCCGTCGTCATGCTGAACGTGCTCGACTGTGGCGATGCTGAGAAAGTCCGACGCCGCCTGGCGCTCTCCGAGAGCTATGGGTTCAAGCCGTTAGCGTCTAATCCCTTGCGGCTCTTCCTGCCGATCTCGACGGTTCGCGCGCTTGCTTTGCAAGGTTGAGCGGGCGCCACATCCGCCCGTTACAGAGGGCGACAGCTTAGGCGACGATAGTCGACCTGACGGCGTCCTGCTGCCAGTCTGTGACCAGCCCCGCCCTCAGGGCGCGATCACCGGATATCGCCGGCCGATAACGGATCGCGTCTCATAGTAGCCCCGCACCCAGTTTATAAGTCAAGAGAATGATAAAGATCATGACTTATCCGGTTCCAGGAGGACCTTTCCGTATCTAGAAATGTCCTTTGACACTCTCGTTTTCAAACGATCCAGTTCATCTTCAGGCGTGATGTCGTAAACGCCATCATCAAAATACTTCCCTGCTCTCGTAGAAATGTAGAGAGACTCATTCTTTAATATTCCATAAGAAAAAGGAGAAAAATTCAAGTACCACCTATGAAACCTACTATTATCTAGTCGACTTAAAAATAAATCCATTTCGGTTAAAAAAAGAGGTATATTAGTATATTCATTTTCAAAACTTCTGGAGGCGCTACCGGTGGAAAAGTCTATCTTTATTCTGCCAACGCGCTCAGCTAAATCACTGTAAGGCATCGCCCGGCTAAGCTTGGGCCAAGTGGACGTATTCGCTGTAATGATATAATTCATTATGGCAACCCTGCTCCTGGGTAAAGAGTAACTGGCTCGTAAACTCTGAGCCCAAACTGATCAAACCTGCCAGTATCGCGAACAATGAGGGTTATTAGAGAAGTTGCTTGACCACTTCCTTGGAGATAACCAACTGTACCAGAATACTTTGCAGTGTACCTATAAACTCCTGCGAACCGTGTACTTCTAAGAGGGGAGTTGTTCGCCGCGAAAGCAGCCAAGGAAAATAACGACCCTTCATTTTGAAATTCTGGACGGAAAATGGATCCAAACGTAGTGTCGCTTCCAAAATGACGAGCCGAAACATGTGAATAAAACCCAGCGTAAGAATAGTTAATCCATGCTTTCGATGGACCTTGGCTGATTACAGTTATACAGCTTTGTGGATCTGCAGAACAGGCATTATCGCTGTCAACATTTTGACTTTCCAACAAATCGTTAGATCCGTTTACAAAATCTGGGCCAGAGCTTCCATTCCCGCTCCAAATAGGTCCGTAATTCGGTGTACCACTATTCTTGGCACCTGAAACGCTATTAGCCTTTTTTACAACTTTGATTTGATCTTTATCATCTTCATCTTCATCACCGCTAAGTCCAAATCGATCAGTTTTATTGATGGGATCACTGCGAACGTAGTTATACCAGTTCATCCCATCCTTGTATCCGATAGGATCTGTTTGCATGAACCGCCCGAGCGCTGGCGAGTAGATGCGCGCCTTGTAGTAGCTCATGCCGATCTCTGGAAACCATGCTTGCCCGGTATAGCCGAAGCGGCCGACGCGGGACGTGGGATCCGACGGGATGCCGTATTCGTCATAGCTGTTGGTCGCGAGCACATTGCCTGAGATGTCCGTCGACGCGATGACCGACCCCCGCTCGTCCTGAACCAGCCAGCGGCGGTCGTTCGTCCCGCTGCCCTGATACCAAACCAGCGGCTCATCTTCACCGGGTCCGAACACATAACGCCGCTGGATGGCGCTGGTCGGATTTGCAACCTCGGACGCGATATGTCCGCCATCGTACACGAAGCGCGTCGAGACGTTCGTGTCATATTCGGCAAGTCGCCCGAGCACGTCGTAGTAAAGCGAAACCCGGCCACTATAGTCGCTCGACAGCCCTTGAGAGGTGCTCGCCATGCGGTTCTCGGCGGTGTACGTGTAGGTCATGCTCCCCGAGTTCGTCAGGTTGCCTTTCAAGTCATAGGACAGGCTCGTGGCACCTGCCGAGGTGAGCTGGTTGAGAGCGTTCAAGCCATAGCCGCGGTCGACGTTCAGGATGCCGGTAAAGGCGTACGCGTCGTTGCTGCGGGTCTGAGAGGCGATCTGGCTGGCAGGGTTGAAGGTGAAGCTGACCGAGCTGTCATAGGCGGTTCCGCCCAAGTCGTGCGCCATCGAGGTCATCCTTGAGACCGCGTCATAGCCATAGCTGGTCACGGTGCCGTTGCCTCGGGTGAGGCTGGTCCGCTTCCCTACGCCGTTATAGCCGTACCTTGCGAGCAACCCGGATCCATTCTCATAGATGGCGTTGACCTCGCCGGTCGCCAGATAGTCATAGGTGACGAAGAAGCCGTCATTCCAGGTCGTCCGGGTGCGGCGGCCAGCGGCATCATATTGATAGGCGAGCGATCCGAACGTCTGCCCCTCGCTGAGCGTTCGACCGAGCGCATCATAGGTAAAGATGCTCACCACGCCATCCCCGCGGCTGACCGTCGTTGGGCGGCTGAGCAGGTCGTAGCTGTAAGACACGCCAAGCTCGCCCACCGGCAGTGTCTTAGAGGTAACCCGGTTGAGGCTATCATAGCCATAGCCGATGGAGTTGCCGTCGCGCAGCCGCCTAGACGTGACGTTTCCGTTCGCGTCATAGCCGAGTTGCTCGAAGCTGTTATCCACGAAGGTGGTCGTGGCCTGGCGATCGAAGCCGTCATAGCCATAGCGGGTGACGTTGCCGTTAGCGTCCGTCAGCGTGTACACTTGCCCATTGTCGGTGTAGCTGGTCTGGACGTCATCAGATGCGGCCGACGTGCCAACACCTACGGTCACCTTGCTCTGTCGGCCCGCCGCATCGTAAGTCGTCTGCGTCACCCGATCAGGTCCGTTCGAACCATCGATCTGAAGCGGCGAACAGCTTCCTGCCTGGGGGCCCCAACGCGTGGGGTCCATATACTGGATCGCGCAGGTACGGTTGCCGACGGCATCATACAGATAATCGGCCACTGCATAGTCGACCCCTGCGGACCAAAGCGTCTGCCGCTCAATGTTCCCCGCGGCGTTGTACTGGCTATAGAGGTGGTAGGCCTCGGCATAGTTGTTCCACGCACCGTCCGATGCATCCGCTACCGTGCCGACGGATTCCAGCCACAGCCTCCCTTTCACGTCGTAGCTGTTCTGCAGGGCGCGCCGTGGCAGCGGTCCGGAACCGTCTGGATCGGGGGAGATCACGCCGATCAGATGCCGCTCCGCATCATATCGGAGGGTGGTGACATCGCCGGCTCCCGGCACTGGTCCATCAATCGCGACGGCGTTCCCAATAGCGTCATAGCTCGTGATAGAGGTCGCGCTCAGACTGTTATCGCCAGCGGCGACGGTCACGCTGGTCATGTTCAGTGCGCCGTCATAGGCGATCGTGCGTTTGACCTCGTCTGCGGTACCGACGCATCCAGGAGCGGCGCCCGTCTGGCAGGACGACAGCCCCGTCAGCAGCACGACGCCAGCCGCATTGGTCGTGTAGCTATACCTTACTTCGCCGCGAACGCCCCCTGCCGATGCCGCCGGGGCCTTGACGCTTGTGACCAGACCGGTGGCGCTATCATAGGCGTAGTTTGTGACATTTCCCTTCGCATCCGTGGTGGTCAACGGGCTGTTGCACGATGGGCTGTCACAGGTTGCTACATAGGTTGCCGTCTCAACGATGTCCGGCAAATTTGTTCCCGGCTTGGCGCGCCGCCGCGTCTCTACGACGTTCCCTCGAGCGTCATAGCCGTAGATGATTTTGTTGCCTTCCGGAAACGTCACATCCGTTGGCCGACCTACGCTATCCCAGCCATAGGAGGTGGTTTTGCCCAATGGATCGGTAACGGACGTTGGCCGGTACTTATTCATGTCTGATACGATGGTAGTCCGATGCGCGAGCGCGTCGGTGACCACCATAGTTGCCGTTGAGCCTGATACTGTACGATTGTAGTTGGTTGTGGCGCCATTATTCGTCACCGCCGTGACGGCACCCCCTGCGCGGGCAACTGTGATGCTGTCGCCATTATCTCCAGGCCGCCGAACTCCCGAAATATTAAACTGAGAGCCGGTGATTTGCCACGTCCGCCCTGCCGGCGTCGTGATCGTGTAAACGTTGGCGGCGGGATTGCTATAGGATACCGTTCCTATAGTGGTAGATCCGTTGCGTAGAATGGCGGTCTTTTTACTAAACCAAGTTGGCCCGGGATTTTTCCCAGGCGCAACGGTGTCCGCAACGAACCCCCATGCGATTGAGTATCCCGCTGAGTTATTCACCTCTGAGAGGCGCCATGAAAAAGAACAGTCGGGTCCGCTGTTCGAGTCAATAGGAACGTCGGTGCAGTTGTCGAAAGTCTCCCATTGAAAATTTGTTACCATGTCGACTTTCCCCGAAGCTGACATGGGTAGGAGGGTGCAGTCATACTGATTATTGTAGTCGCAAAGGTTCGACTTGCCACCGTACACTCCGGCTGGGTTGCCGAAGGTGATTTCCTGCCCGTTCAGCGACGTATATATGACACTGCCGTTTTCGAATCGCAGGGTTGCGCCGGTACCTCGGCTTGAGGTCAAGTTTGAGCCGATAAAATTATCGAAGGAGGGCCCCAAGTTGACAACGTAGTTAGTGGTCCCGTTAGCGCCCTTACTTTGGTACAGGCTGATCTGAGACCAGTTGTCCGTTTGTCCATCATAAGCAATGAGCGGCAATCGCGCCTGTCCAGACCCAACGACGGCAACAGGTACCTGAAGGGAGAACTGCCCCGTCGTAAGGTCAACGCCATTGCCATCTAAATTAGGATGGGGGGACTGAGCCAAGGCGGGTGCGGCAATGCCGGCGCCCAACGCGGTCGATAGCAGTAATGCAGCCCTCTTGAGTCTGATATGCCATGTTGCATCTCGCTTAAACGAGACGGCATTTGCCATCCGACAATTTTCTTTAGACGACTTAGTCTGCACGAGGCGCACGTGATCGCGCTCAGAAAAATCTGAGTTAAACATTACATCCCCCAATTAGATAATGTTAGTGCGGCAGACTCAATGCGCGCCAGTCACTTTGACATTTTTGCGATTATCGGCACCGTCGTGGGTATACTGGGAGGTTACGCCGTTATTGACGGAACCGGAGCGCACGACCTTAACCAGCCGGCCCTTCGCATCGTAGGTGTACGTTATCGTCTCCGCCGCATGAGCGACGGGTCCGGCCATCGCCATGCAAATGGTACACAAGCCAAAGAGAAAACGCATAAGCCCCCCGATGCCCGGCGAGCTACGCGGGCCGCGTTATTGCGGCACCCGCCTGCCCCCAAACTGGGTAGATCGTTACACATCATCATTAGCTTTTCAATGGGCCATGCTTGCCTCAGAACGGCGGTCAGTCTCATGCTCTTCTGCGCTAGCGCTTTTGCAAAAATGCCGCCAAGGTGCGAACCAGATCTGAATTCAAAAACCTCCGGGGGGAGGAGCATTTGCGTACCTCGACGAAAAAATTGGCCGCTTCCCTATCAATTATCGCGTTCGTTTCGAATGCGGCGCGAGCGCAAGACGGTCTGTCCGACCCTGCTGGGTCGGGGGTAATTGTCTCCGCGGTGCACTGGTTACAGGGTACTCTGCTTGGCACGGTGGCAACCGTGGTTGCAGTCATCGCCGTAGCTACCGTCGGCTTCCTGATGCTCACCGGCCGCATCAACTGGCGCTACGGCGCCACGGTGATCTTGGGCTGCTTCATCCTGTTCGGTGCGGCGAGCATCGTGGCCGGTATTCAGTCCACCGCCCAACTCGGGCAGTGACATGAATGGTATCGAGCGAGACCAGTTGTTTGTGGCGCTGACGCGTCCGCAGATGTTCGCCGGTGTCACGTACAGCTACTTCGTCGGCAATGCCGTGGTCGCAACCGAGCTGTTCCTGGTGTTCAAGTCGGTCTGGGTATTGGCTGTCGCGCTCGCCGTGCACCTTGCCGGCTTGCTGCTGTGCCTGCGCGAACCGCGTTTCTTCGACCTGTGGCTGACACGCGTCAGCCGCTGCCCGCGCGTGCGCAATCATGGCTTGTGGCGATGCAACTCCTACCGGCCCTGACGCGCGAGCCGAAGATCGTCGCCAGGGAGGCACCGGCGGGGCGCCATCTGCCCTATGCGGCGCATATCGACGATCACACGGTTCACACCCGCGACGGCGTGCTGATGCAGTTCCTTCACCTGCGCGGGCTGTTATTCGAAACCGCTGACAGCGAGGAGATCAACTATCGCAAGCGGCTGCGCGACGCGATGCTGCAGACGATCGGCTCCTCGCAGTTCGCGCTCTACCACCATGTCGTGCGCAGGGAGGTCGAGCCCGAGCTCGACGCTGCGTTCCCCGACGCGTTTTCGCAGCGGCTCGACGATGCCTGGCAGGCGCGCCTCTCGCGCAAGAAGCTGTACGTCAACGACCTGTTCCTGACGATTATCCGCCGCCCACTCCAAGGCCGGATCGGCTTGCTGGATCGTCTGCGGGGCACTGGTAGTGCGCAGGAGGGCACGCGGGGTCTGCGGCAACTGGACGCAGCGCGTGAGGCGCTGATGGCGGCGCTTGGGAGTTACGAGCCGCGGTTGCTCAGCGTCTACCAGACCGAGCAAGGGCACTGCTCCGAGCCGCTCGAATTCCTCTCCAGTCTTTACAACGGCGAGACGCGGCCCGTTCGGCTGCCACATCAGGATATCGGCGCCTATCTACCCTATCGTCGGATCAGCTTCGGTCAGGAAGCGATCGAACTCGCGCCCGCCGGTGCGCTGCCACGCAGTTTTCTGGGGCTCCTTTCGATCAAGGATTATCCGGGGCAAACGGCCGCCGGAATGTTGGACGAGCTGCTGCGCCTGCCGTTCGAGCTGACCATTTCGCAGAGCTTCGGCTTTGTGGAGCGTCAGGCGGCGCTCTCGCGGATGAACTTAGCGCTCCGGCGGATGCGCTCGGCCGAAGACGAGGCGGTGAGCCTGCGCGCGGATCTCTCCAGCGCCAAGGATGATGTAGCCGCGGGCCGCGCGGGCTTTGGTGAGCACCATATGACGGTCGCAATCCGCGGACAGACGCTGACGGAGGTGGACGAAGGCATAGCCGAGGTCCATGCGGCCCTTGCCGACATGGGCATCATCGCCGTGCGCGAGGATATCGCGCTAGAGCCCGCCTTCTGGGCCCAGTTTCCGGGCAACTTCAAGTACATCGCCCGTCGTGGGCTGATCTCGACCAGCAACTTTGCTGGCTTCGCCTCAGGGCACAACCTTCCGCAGGGCAAGGCCGCTGGCAACCATTGGGGTCAGGCGGTCACCCTGCTCGAGACCACCGCTGCCGGCCCCTATCACTTCAACTTCCACCAGGGCGACCTCGGCAATTTCACAATCATTGGACCTTCGGGTTCGGGCAAAACGGTCGTCCTCAACTTCCTGCTGGCACAGGCCCGCAAGTTCGCGCCCCGCATCGTGTTCTTCGACAAGGACCGGGGCGCCGAGCTGTTCCTGCGCGCGATTGGCGGACGTTATGATCTGCTGCGCCCCGGCACGCCCTCGGGGCTCAACCCGCTCCAGATCGATGACACGCCCGCCAATCGGCAGTTCCTGATCGATTGGGTCGCCCTCCTTGCCAGCAGCGCCGACATCGAGGAGCTCGCCCAGATCAAGGATGCGATCGATGCAAGCTTCGGACAGCCGCTCGCCCAGCGCCGGCTGCGCCATCTTGTCGAGCTGTTTCGAGGCGGTCACCGCCCCCACGGCAACGACCTTTGGGCGCGGTTGCGGCCTTGGTGGGGTGACGGCGAGCGGGCCTGGCTGTTCGACAATGCGCTCGACGAGACCGACCTAACCGCTGCCACGGTCGGGTTCGATATGACCCAGATCCTGGACGACCCAGCACTGCGCACCCCGGCAATGATGTACCTCTTCCACCGGGTCGAGGAGCGGCTCGATGGCACGCCTGCTATCATTGTCGTCGACGAAGGCTGGAAAGCGCTCGATGATGAGGTGTTCGTCCGCCGGATCAAGGACTGGGAAAAAACCATCCGAAAGCGCAACGGCGTAGTCGGCTTCGCAACGCAAAGCGCGCAGGACGCGCTGGAGAGCAAGATCGCCAGCGCTATCATCGAGCAGGCGGCGACCCAGATCTTCATGGTGAACCCGAAAGCCAGGGCAGCGGACTATGTCGAAGGCTTCGGGCTGACCGAGCACGAATTCGCGCTGGTCCGCACGCTGCCGGACAGTTCGCACTGCTTTCTGATCAAGCATGGCAATGAGAGCGTAGTGGCGCGGCTTAACCTGACCGGCGAGCACGAGCTGCTGACGATCCTGTCGGGGCGCGAGCGCACCGTTCGCCTGCTTGACGAGATTCGCGCGACAACCGGCGACGATCCCGAGGCGTGGCTACCGCAGCTCATGGCACGCGCATGAACACGTGCCCGGCGATCCTCGACAATGCGTTTCTGGAGAGCGTGCTCGCCTCGGTCGACTGCCAGGCGCAGACATTGGGCGCGCAAGGGTATCAGGCGATGGCGACACCGGGCTCTTCGCTATCGCTGCTCCTTGGCGGCATGCTGACGATCTTCATCGCGCTCATCGGCTATCGCATGATCCTCGGCGAAACGCCGACGGCCCGAGACGGGCTCATTGCCTTCGTCAAGATCGGCATCGTCTTCGCACTCGCGATGAGCTGGGCGGCCTATCGCACGCTTGCCTATGATGTGGTGTTCCACGGGCCTGCGTCCCTTGTCGCGGATATCGGCAGACCGGCGGAACTGCCGGGTGCCGGCGGCGGGATTTCGGCAAGGCTCGGGCAGGTCGACCGCGCGATCCAGGAGCTAGGTCGACTAGGAACAGGCCCTACGACGCTGGCCAGCCGGCAGCAGATCGATAATGGCCAAGCAGGGATCGTGACGGAGGAAGTCAGCGATCCCCCGAGCATCTTCAGCCCTTACGGGCTGGGCACGGCTCGCTTGGTATATCTCACCGCCACCATCGCAGCGTTCGCGGCCGTACGGCTTATCGCGGGACTGCTGTTGGCATTGGGTCCGCTCTTCATTGCCTTCCTCCTCTTTGACGGCACGCGCTCGCTTTTCGAAGGTTGGGTGCGGGGGTTGCTAGGTGCGGCGCTTGGCGCCGTGGCCGTTACAATCCTGCTCTCGGTAGAACTCGCGCTCCTTGAACCCTGGCTCACGTCGCTGCTCCTGCGCCGCCGCGGCGATTTGGCGATCGGCGGTGCAGCAACCGAGTTGCTGGTCGTCACCTTGGTCTTCGCACTGACGCTGCTTGCGGGTCTTGGCATGGCCGCACGATTTTCGATGACCTTCCGTCTGCCGCCGGCGCTCCGTGCTCTGCCAAGCCGGCTGACGGACAGGCTGCAGGTGCAAGGAGCGCTGCCGCAGGCACGCGCAGAGCGTGCTGCATCGCCTGCAGAGAGCCATTCACGCGCCGCGGCCGTGGCGGAAGCCGTAGCTCAGGTTGAGCGCCGTGAGGCCCGGGGCCGCGAGGCAGCTGTGGCCAGCCAGGCTGCCATTCTCCAGAGCACGCTGCAGGCGCCATCGGGCAACGCGGCGCAACCGCTCGGTCAACAACATCGCCGCCGCACGCGAGGACGCATCTCAGCCAGCGCCGGTCGCCGGGATCAACAGTCATGAAGAACAAAGCGCGTGAAGCGCTGGATGCCTATTACCGTGAGGCCGGCAGCTGGGCTGAGGACCAGCGGGCGACGCTCGCGAAATCGAGGCGGACGGCCTGGATAGTCGCCGGCGGCGCATGTGGCATCGCCGTTCTCGAGGCGCTGGCCCTCGTCCTGCTGACGCCGCTCAAGACCGTCGAGCCCTATACCCTGCTGGTCGACAAGCAGACCGGGTTCGTCCAGGCATTGCAGCCGGTCAATGCCCAGCGGATCGCGCCGGACAGCGCGCTCACCCAGTCCTTCCTCGTCCAATATGTGATCGCGCGCGAGAGCTTCGACATCAACGCGCTCCAGGCCAACTACCGCAAGGTCTCGCTTTGGTCGGAAGGGCGTGCGCGCAGCGTCTATGTTGCGAGCGTGCAGGCCTCCAACCCTGACAGTCCTCTCGCGCGTCTACCCCGCAGTACCATCGTCGAGACGCGGGTGAAGAGCGTCAGTCCTTTGGGCGGCAACCGCGCCATGGTGCGCTTCGACACCCTTCGCCGTGATGCAGGCGGGCGCCAGCTGGCGCCGCAGCCTTGGGTAACGGTGATCGCCTATCGCTATTCGGGCGAGCCGATGAGCCTGGAGGACCGGTTCCTCAATCCATTGGGGTTTGAGGTGACTGCCTATCAGCGCAATCCCGAGGCCTTCCCGCAAGCAGATCCTGCGGCGCAACCGAGTGTAAACTCGTCCCCGGCGGCGTCCCCAACGCCTGCATTGCAGGCACCTGGACCAAATCCGTCGAGCCCGAACAGAGCTAAGCCGTGAGAGCTGCGATCCTTCTCCTGCTGCTCGCGACGAACGCCGAAGCGCAGATCCGGCCCCGCCCCGCCGGCCCCAATGCGCACGTCCAATCGGTCGACTTTATTGCCGGCCAGGTCGTGCAGCTGCAATCTGCACCCGGCTATCAGCTGATGGTCGAGCTGGCACCCGACGAACATGTCGAGAATGTCGCATTGGGCGACAGCGGAGCCTGGCAGGTCAACCTCAACCATGCCGGTAATCGCCTGTTTCTGAAGCCCCTGCAGGCGGGCGCCACCACCAATATGACAGTGGTGAGCGATGCCCGGCTCTATCTGTTTGACCTGACCACCATCAGCGCGCCGGAAGCTGATACGCCGTATACCGTCCAGTTTCGCTATCCAGCCCCGGTGCTGCTCGCGCGGCTTCCCGGCAGCGCCGGAGCGGCACAGCCTGAGGTGCCGCCAGTTGGGCGCTATAAGCTACGCGGGGACAAGGGCCTGCGACCAGCAGGGATCCACGATGACGGAGTGCAGACCTATATCGAGTTTGCCCCCGGTGTGCCGCGGCCGGCGATCTACGCGATCGATGGTCGTGGCCGCGAGACGCTGATCAACGGCATGATGCGGGATGGACGTATGGTGGTGGACAGCGTCGCTCCCACCCTCGTGTTTCGCATCGATCGTCGCAAGGCGACCGCTGCCCGCGTCGTGTCGGAGCAACCCTGATGCCAAAGCAGTCCGCAACCGCGCCACAGACAGGTGCAGAAGGCCCTGGCCTGCCGGTCGTAGCGAAGCCCGCAACGGGCTTGCCGGCCTGGATGATTGCGGCAGGCGTCGTATTCGCTGCAGTCCTGCTTTTCATCGTCCTTGACGCGAGGCGACGTGCGATCGTGGCACCCTCTGTGCGACCGCGCAGCGTCGATGCTGTGGCCGCACAAGCACCTCCGCCCACGCTTTACATCCCGCCCGAGCCGGCCCCCGTGCAGCCGATGCTGCCGGCGCCCGTTCCTCAAGTGTCGGCGCCTTTGCCACAGCAGGCAGCGCTGCCCATGCGGGTGGAGCAGCGTCCCATCGTCCAGCAGGCGATCCCATATTCGCAGCAACCAGCTGCGCCGCCTCCACCACCGGCCTCGCGTGTTGCGAGCGGCTCCGCGCTGATGATCGACACGAGCAGTTCGTCGGCGGGCGCAGGTTCTTCGGGGCCTGCGGGCGGTGAGCGGCGTGGAGAGGACGCAAGCTCGGGCAAGATCGCTGGCGCGCGTGCAGGCGCAGGTGTGCTCGCCAGTCGAACGCTGACGGTGCCGCAGGGAACGCTCATCCCGGCGGTGCTAGAGACAGCGCTGGACTCAACCCTACCGGGCTTGGCCAGGGCGGTTGTTTCCAGTGATGTGCGGGGCTTTGACGGCACCAAGGTGCTGATACCTCGCGGCAGCCGACTGATCGGCGAATATGCCGCCAATGTGGAAAGCGGCCAAAACCGCATGCTGGTGAACTGGCTGCGTCTGATCCGGCCTGATGGGGTGACGATCGCAATCGGGTCGCCTGCAGCCGATCCTGTTGGGCGTGGAGGCGTTCGCGCGCAGGTGAACAGCCACTTTTTTGAGCGCTTCTCCGGTGCCATTCTCCAATCCGCTCTCGATGTGGGCGTCAACTTGGCTTCCAGATCGGCAAATTCGCCGGTAATCGTGGCCCTGCCCGGCACCGCAGGATCGATCCGGCAAACCACCACGCCGAACCAGGTGCGGCCCACGCTCAAGGTCCGGCCTGCGACTAGCATCTCTGTCTTTGTCGCACGCGACCTGGATTTCACCGGCGTGGAAGATCGGTGAGCGGAGTCTTGCGCCCGATGGAAAGCCAATCCTTCCTTCAGGCCTATCTCGCACCCCTTTTACCGATTCTGGCACGCACAGATGTCACCGACATCTATGTGAATCGACCTGGAGAGGTTTGGGCGGAGACACTCGGAGGTGCGGTTGAGCGGCACGATGTGCCTGATCTGAACGCCCCCACCCTCGACCGCCTTGCGCGCCAGATCGCCGCGCTTTCCCATCAAGGAATTAGCCGCGAGCACCCGCTGCTATCCGCAACGCTGCCGGATGCTTCGCGCGTCCAGGTCATTGCCCCACCCGCGACGCGCGGACCCATGGCGATCGCCATCCGCAAGCATCTGTCCTCGGATTTGAGCTTGGCGGACTATGTCGAAGCGGGCGCCTTCAAGCACACGAGACGGGGTACGACGTCGCAGCGCCAGGTGGCGGACGACAGCCTGCACAGGCTGCTCGAGGCAGGCGATATTCCTGCGCTCCTTTCCGCCGCGGTGCGCGGCCGAAAGAACATTCTCGTCTCTGGTGGCACCTCCACCGGCAAGACGACTTTTCTCAATGCCCTGATCCGCGAGATCCCGGCTGAGGAGCGATTGATCCTGATCGAGGACACAGCTGAGCTCCAGCAGCACCACGCCAATCTGGTGGGGCTACTTGCCGTTCGCGGTAGCCTGGGCGAGGCGCGGGTGAGTGCAACCGATCTGCTAACAGCGTCTCTTCGCATGCGGCCAGACCGCATTATCCTCGGCGAGCTCCGCGGCGAGGAGGCGTATACGTTCCTCCGCGCCATCAATACCGGACATCCTGGTTCGATGAGCTCGGTTCATGCGGACTCCGCCGAGCGCGCAATCGAGCAGATCGTCCTCCTTGTCCTGCAGGCAGGCACACAGCTCAGTCGCGACGATGTGCGCCACTATGTCCGCAGCACCGTCGACGTGTTCGTGCAGCTGGCTCGAACGGGCGGACGCCGGCATGTGGCGGAGGTGGTACTGGCATGAGCGGGCTAATCCCAGTGTTGACGCTTGCCGCGATGCCACTGAGCGAGCCTTTGCAGCAGAGCTCTCTGTTGGCGGCCGAGGACTGGGTACAAGGCGCGCTGCTCGGTTCTATCGGTACCGCCGCTGCCGTAATCGCCGTCGCTGCGATGGGCTTTCTTCTGCTGGCTGGTCGGCTGAGCGTGCGCCGCGGTTTGACCGTGATAGCTGGATGTTTTGTGCTCTTCGGCTCTTCCACGATTGCACAGGGCATCATGAGTGGGCTTGGTATCGGATCAGGCGCAACCCAGTCCCAGATGGCGCCGGTAAGCGTGGAGGCGCCTTCGCCGCTGGCGGCTGTGCCAACGCCGGCGCCTTCGCACGTCCCATACGATCCATATGCGGGAGCCGCCGTACCAATGCATCATTGAAGTGGGGCTTCAGTGTCGATCGAGAGCCCCGCCAGCACCGGCAGCCTATCCTGTCGGCCCCCGTCCGCCAACTGATCTGACCGTCGATAGCCGGTGGGAGAGCTGCCATCGCAGCTCGCGAAGTGAAAGCTGACCAGATCGCTCGGTCGGCTGAGATCGAGTGCGACGCCAATCTCTCGTCAAATTCCTGCTTTCCTACAGATCAGCATGTATGTTCTTTATATGTTCTGCTGATTCGAGGCAGTGGACGTCGCCAGCTATTATGCCGGGGGCCGTCCAGTCGTGAGCTTGGGGCAACTGGTGTTTTGCGCCGGTTTCTCTGCCATCAACCGGAAGGAACGTTTGACAATGCCATCTCCGATCACACTGCCCCTGTCGCCCGCGTTCGGCTCAAATGCCCCTTTGTCGGGCGCGCTGATGCGCGTGTTTATGACAGGCACGACGACGCCTGCGACCGTCTATCGAGACAAGAACCTCACGACTCCGCACCCCAACCCAATCGTTGCATCCACCGACGGGAAATTCCCTGAGATCTATGCAAGTCCTGGAGTATCCTATCGCTTCCAGGTGACTACGGCCGCCGGCGCGGCAATCTCGGGTTATGACTTCGATCCGGTCGCTTCCCCGATCTCGAGCGGCGACTTCTTCCCGTCGTCCATCGCTACCCTGCAAGCGCTGCCGAGCGGCACCCCGCTCACATTTCTGAACGCCGGCGTGCGCTCCGGCCACTTTCAATGGGTGTCGGGCAATCAATCCGCCAATGTCTCAGCCGACCCTCTACAGGGCATCTATGTTGCTCCCGCCACTGACACCACTGGCGCATCCGGGTGCTGGCAGCGCGTTTGGGATGCCATCAACGCTCGCCCCGAGTGGTTCGGCGCAGTCGGCTTCGCGCCCTTCGAAGACTGGACCGCGCTCTGCGACACAGACAAAAATGTCCGTCTTACGCAGGCTGCAACCAACGATGCAGCGTTAGCGGCTTGTCGGGACCTGTGCGCGGTGACCGAACTTGGTCCATTTCGCTACTACACCTCGTCGATCTTGAAGTGGAACGCCTCCGATCGGACCATCCGCGGCGTGGGCTCCGGCTACAAAGGCGGCACTGCAAGCATTCTCTGCCTGGTTGGGGCCGCCGCCGCATACAGCACTGTTTTCCAGTTCGGCGGCGACAGCTACGAAGCGGTCGCGCGAGGTATTCTCGCGCACGATTTCGGGGTTTATCGCGCAGGTGTGATCGCAAACGGCAGCACGACTGGCGACGCCGAGGACTGCGTCAAAGGTGTGCTATACTGGTGGGCGACCAACTCGGAGATGCGCCGCACGCGCGTGCTGAATTCACCGATCGGCTATCACGTCTGCCTCACCGCATCGTGCAGCCTGATCGACTGCAATTATGAGCCGTCAGCGTCGGCCGCGAGCGACATCACCATCGGCTACCTGTTCGGCGGTTATACCACCTATCCGACCTTCGTCGGCAGCAACGGATCTCTGCGCGCGGAAGGCAACACAGCTTACGTCTTCCCAAGCACAGTGACGTACACCGCTCACACGCTGCTTTTCGGACTCCCGGCCGATACCTGGATGGAGAAATGCGAGGGCTCCGGCGGTAAGAAGGGCATCGACATCACCGGGATGACCAAGTCGTCGATGAAAACCTATATCGCGCGCGGAGACAGCGGCACGAAAATGACGAATGCCCAGAGCGCGAACGACATCGATGTGCTCAGCTGCCGCATGGATGGCTTCACCCAGGCCGGGTTCTATTTTCACGACTTGAACAACTCAGCGGATATTGAGGTGAACACGCCCTATATCGCTGGTCCCGGCCAAGCGATTGCGGTCAACCAAGTGGATGGCCAGGTCACTATCCTGGGCGGCCGGATGATCGCCATCAACTCTGGTCAGGGCGGGCTTGACGCGAATTCCGTCGGCGTCCTGACTATCCGCGACACACTGATCCGAGACATGACCTACCCTGCAACTATAGCCAATTGTGGTGGCGTGCACTTCGACCCGATGATCTTCAATCTCGAGAAGCCTGCGACGAGCGCGGCCGTTTTCACCAACGTGTCGCGCAGCAAGATCGGGGCATCGGTTCGCGGAGCGCCCAGCATGTTCACCTATGGCCTTGTATTCGCTGGTGAAACCTGCGGATACAACGAAGTGAGCACAACGAAGGTGGATTACGGGGCGATGGTGACCGTTAGCCCCTCGCAGAAGGCCCGCTACAACGGTGGCGACGCGCGCGCTGGGTTCGGCACCAATCTGCTAGTCGGCGTTACGGGCTGAGGCGGAAGCGAGCGCCAAGCCCATCGTGACATCAGCAATGCCGGGGACGGTGCTTACATCACTCAGTGGTGGCGAGACCTGGACCGAGGAACCGTAAGGCGGATTCAAACTGCTGCGCAGCATCGGCAGGCAGGGCGCAAGCATCGTCGCACTCGGCCGCCCGGTGCCCACGCCCTCGGACAACGCAGACCGTCGTCAGCGGCGTAAGTTCAATCTAAAGGGCACCGTGGTCACCCGCGAGCTACTTGGCAAAAGCAGCGGGTTTCACAGAAGAGCCCAATCATGGCGTCCGCTGCCGTGGGCAAGCAGGTGCCGCCCCTAAGCGGCCCTGAGCTATGCGCGACCGTGGGCGGGGTTCCAATCCCGTCCACGGTCGATGCGACGCCCTACAGTAAGAGCTAGGCCGTAGGCTCATAGGCGCGGAACGACCAAATTCGCTCCTATTGTGTTGAAAAACTTCGTAAGCGGAGGACCTACAGGGATGTTGCGCAACATGAGTTCGTGAATGCTGCTGTAATAGGTATCAAACTGCAAATGCTCTCCGTTGATGGCGGCAATATTTCAGCGCCGTGCCCTGTGCTCGGCCGACGAGGGGTTTTTCAACACTATCGCTCCAGTTGCGGACGTTCGCCGTCGCTAGCATTCATCAACGATGAACGAGAGCGACAGAGATGCCTATGACCGGGCCAACGCTGTGACGATCCCATTCGGGGGAATTGGCGCCCGACAACCAGCCAGTGCGTGATCACCGGTTTTTTCTGGTCACATGGGCTTTGTCGGAAGCCAACTACGGATTGAAATGGGGCTTGCTCGAGGCTTGGGGAGGCACAGCTTGCATCATCATTGTTCTGCTCGGCGCTATCATGTTGCTTCGTATGTTGCCGGCTTCAATCCGCAGGAGGGCATGACCGCTCTCCATCCATTCCCGGCCAGTCCGTAAAGCAGGGCGGCTGAAAGCTGCCGGTGCGGCCCTCGGCCCACGGCGGGGATGGATGCACAACAGGCGTTTGTCGGTCGCCTGCAATGGCAGCCGACAGTGTTTGCGGCTCCTGCGTCAGCCTCAGGATATTGGGGCGCATGCCACCGTCCAGAAAACGGCCGTTTTCTGGACGCGAGCATACGGGCTACCCAGAGCCGGGTCCGGCCGCAGGATAGTGTTTATCTACTCCTTCGGAAATCATTGTGCATCAAAAGCCTGCCACATCGGTTCCGCATCGGCGCACCCGATTCTGTGGGTCTGCAAAATCCCTCAGGGCATACCGACATTCTGAATTCGATGAACGCGGTGCCCGTCGCTCGATGCTCATGTGGCGGCTTCTGTCAGATACGGGCATTCCGGTACTTCTGGTGCACCACCGGATCTAGTCCGCTTACGCCGCTTCGAGTGGCAGACGGCACTGATTACCCGGCGTCCGCTTTCGCGAGGTTCTATTTATCTGCTGGACGGCTGAGAACGGGCGCGTGGCGGTCGAGAGGCGTGCCAGATTGTACCAGGCAATCGCACAACGAGTGTGGGGAAAAATGTGGGGGCGACCTTGCGCTCCCTGGCACATTCTCGTGCTACATCAACACATTGAAATTGGGATCAGGCTTCCTCCGGCTAACCCTCGCCTGATCGGTGGAGGAGGTTGTGCGATTAGCGCGGCGCGCACAGAAGCGTCGCCCGAATCGTCTTGCCGAGGGTTCATTTGAGCGCATTTCGTCCGACGATGTTTTCCGTACACTATCCGTACGGCCATCGCGATGCTTCGCTAAGTTATTGAAAAGATGGTGCACCCGACAGGATTTGAACCTGGGGCCTCTGCCTTCGAAGTACGAAGGAACACTAATGCGCAAAGAACGCCTCGTTTGGTAGCCGCGCGCACCAAGATGAGGGCGGCCAAAGATCTAACGTCCAGTCTGGGATCGGCCATTTCCATCATTTGAGCACAAACCGGGTGCCCCGAATCACTCCCAGAAAGTGCCAAAAAGGTTCGTCGGGCGAGGGTTTGAACCGCGCCGGGTTTGCCGGAGGCCATTAGATGTGAGTCACGCCGCCATAACGATCTGCTCAGCGGCAGCATAGTAGTTCGCTTCGGCTTCGGCAGGCGGGATGTTGCCGATGGGCTCGAGGAGCCGGCGATGGTTGAACCAATCGACCCATTCGAGGGTGGCGTATTCGACGGCTTCGAAGCTGCGCCATGGGCCGCGTCGATGGATGACTTCAGCCTTGTACAG
>NZ_QQWY01000039.1:0-44303 GCF_003950455.1 Sphingomonas sp. ABOLE | reverse complement strand
CCAGCGCCAGCGTACGATGGTAATTACCCGTCGCCTCGAACCCGACGATGATAGGGCGCCCGATAGCAGCGAGTTGCTCGGCAAAGCCGTCATAGTCCTGCCTGGTCGCCATGACGGTCATCCGCCGGCGCCGGCCGCCTTCCGGTCGCTCGATGAGAACCTCCTGTCGGCTCTTGGACATGTCGATGGCTACCAGCACGGCGCCGGCAGGCGTAGAGGTGAGCTTGGTCATGGTCGGTCGGCCTCCAAAGTGTTGTCTCGACAACCTCACTTTAGATACCTGCTGACCGGCCATGGCTTGCCCTGATGAAGTCTGCGGCCGCTACGCGGCCTTGTCTTCATCAGGGCCATAGCGGCTCCCGAACCAGCGCTTCCCAATGTGCTACGGTACCGAATTGACCAGTCACGCCGTCCTTGCCTGGTGCCAGGACACCGGGGTCGAGTGGCATTACATCGCGCCGGGCAAGCCGCAGCAGAACGGCTTCGTCGAAAGCTTTAATGGTCGCTTGCGCGACGAGTGCCTGAACGAGCACCTGTTCCCATCGCTGGCCGCAGCAAGACGGATCATCGAGGCATGGCGGACGGACTACAACACCGTGCGTCCACACAGCAGCCTTGGCGGATTGGCACCCGCCGAGTTTACGAGCCGCCCCCGCCAAGGGCATAGGGACACCGAAGCTAACTTATCGGCGGCCTGAAAACGGGGAGCAGGTCACGGGAAATCGTGTCAATCCCCTTGTCGGGAAACCTGGTGCGCTTAATGCCGTCAATACGCACCTGCGAACCGGTAGCGGTTGCCTCGGTATCGCTCACGTCCTCGTTGACGATGATGTCGGTCGCTGTTCCCATGTTAAAGCTGCGCGCCCGAAACCGACCATCTTCGAAGAAGACGCTCTGCACAGAGAGGTTCTCAAAATATTTCAAGCAGGTAAATCGCCCGAAGCCCTTACCACCATCCTTCGCTTTCAGCGCTGAGTAAATAGTGTCGAAGGAGTTCCTGTGCTGCTCGTTGAACCCGATCCCGTCATCAGACACGATAAATCCATCGACCTCGCCGATTCCGTCCTCAAGATCTGTCTGGCGGCTGCGGAGGATCATTACGTCGACTAGGCTGCCTTTGGCCTTGCTCAGCCGGATTGCCTGTATGGCATTGACGATGAGTTCTATGACGGGAGTATATACGGTCGTCCCGGACCGGATATTCTCTACAGCCCGTAGGATATTAACACCACTCATCTCGATCTTGCCCCAAGAATTTACTGCCCGTTCAAGCCGAATATGGAAGATACTGCAAGCGATGGGCACTGCCCGCCGTCCCGAGGATCTGAAATAGGCTAAGCCGTCCATCGATGAGATTAATTCGCTTCTGGCGCGTGAATCGCCTGGCGTACCACCTCTGGCAGCTCATCATCTGGCGCCTCTCACCCCACTCTCCCTGAGGAATCTGAGAGCTTTCTAGGCCGCAGCCGCTCAGATTCGGACAGAGGTGTGCGCCCATAACCGCGGGGATCCGGGCCCGTATATTTGACGTATATTTGACAAGTTTGGTGCTGAGCCAGCTAAGCCATTGAAAAATGGCGGACCAGGCGGTATTCGAACCTGTGGCCTCTGCCTTCGGAGCGATATGGCCGTTTAATCGTCAGCAACAGGTGATGTGAGCTTCGACTTTTTAGTGTCCTAGCTTGCCTTCAAGCGCTCGAGATAATCTGACCAGTATTGCATCATCCGAACGCGCTCGTCCCAATGCTCGCCGCGGAGATAGGCTCGACGCACGTCATTTCTCTCTACATGCGCGAGCTGCCGTTCGATCGCATCGGGGTGCCATTCCCTGCTTTCGTTGAGAAGGCTGCTGGCCATCGCGCGGAAGCCATGGCCCGTCATCTGCGTCTTGTCGTACCCAAGCCGGCGCAGGGCGGCGTTGATGGTATTGTCGGAAATCGGGCGAGCGTCTGACCGGACGCTTGGAAACAGAAGCTTCGACCTGCCGCTCATCTCCCGAAGCTCCGCTAGGAGCGCAAGCACCTGCTTGGAAAGGGGGACCCGATGCGGGCGGCCCATCTTCATCTTCTCGCCGGGGATGGTCCAGACCTTCGCTGACAGGTCGAACTCTGCCCACTCAGCAGCGCGCAGTTCGCCCGGACGCGCAAAGACGTGCGGGGCCATCCGAAGCGCCAGGGCAACTGATGGCTGACCTTCGTACCCGTCTATGGCGCGCAAGAGTGCGCCGACCTTGTCGGGTTCGATGATCGCGGCATGATGTTTGACCTTGGGCGTGATCAGGGCGCCCTGGAGATCGGCGGTCACATCTCTCTGCGCCCGTCCGGTGGCGATCGCGTAGCGAATTACGCTGCTACAGGTGCTGCGGAGGCGTCGTGCCGTCTCATAGCGGCCCCGAATCTCCACGGTCCTCAATACGGTGAGCAGCTCTGGTGCGCTGATGTCGCCGATCGGTCGAGTGCCGATCAGCGGGTTGGCGAACGCGATCAGCCAGCGGAGCTTTTCGAGGGTCGTCGCCGCTCGCCCTTCCGCCTCGATCTTCTTCAGCCATTCGTCGGCGACGGTGGCGAACGTATCTCCGGCCGAAATGCTGCCCACGCCGCGCGTCAGTTTGCCGTAGGAGGAGGGGTTAATGCCCTTCTCGAGCAGTTTCCGAGCGTTCTCTCGGCGCTCGCGCGCTTCCTTCAGGGAGACGTTAGGATATACGCCCAGCGCCACCGTGCCGCGCTTGCCGTCATGACGATAGTCCCATCGCCAGTACCGACCACCGCCAGGCTGAACGAGGAGGTACATGCCGTGCATGTCCTGAGTCTTGAACGCTTTGTCCCGCGGTTTGATTCGACGGACGGCTGCATCGGTGAGCATGACGGTATCTCCTCCGCTGGTGCAGTGCTGATACCGTCAAATATACCGCCAAGGGCCGCGGGTTCCAATGGATCGACCCGGATTTGGGTGGATCAGATACCGCCAAAACCCACGCAAATCCGCCAGTTTTGGATGCCCTTGAATATCTGTGGAAAGGTGGGGTTGCAGGAATCGAACGGCTAAAAAATAGATTTATAAATTAATTAGTTACCGCGCCGCAGCGGAAACTGAGCCCCACCTGCAAGGCCCCACTTCCTAATTATAAATGGGGTTCGAAGCATAAATGTGAGTTCATATGAGGCCTATAGCAACAGTATGGATTCCCAAGAAACTGTGATTTGCGCGGATCGGGTGCCAACAAAAAATGCCTTTAGGCAAAAAATATTATGGGATCTATCAAGAAATTATTTGTAACAATCTCATATTTGTTGCAGGTGTGTCGTAATACAACTGGCGGCAGCAGGGCGGCATGACGATGCGAGGTTCAGTGCTTTCCTGGCGGAGCGCCCACCTGCCTTCGAGAGGCTCCGAATCGCTTTTCGAGAGCGGTCATCAGGGATGAAGCCCATCAGGCTCTCTGGCATCGCGCGAGCACGCGAGCAGTTGTTGGCGAAACACCATTAACGGTCGACCTCTCCGAACACGATGTCGATCGAGCCCAGCACCGCGGTCACGTCCGCAAGCATATGGCCGGCGGTCATCATGTCCATCGCCTGCAGATGGCTGAACCCGGTGGGGCGGATCTTCACGCGATAGGGCTTGTTGGTCCCGTCGCTGATCAGATAGACGCCGAACTCGCCCTTGGGCGCCTCCGTCGCGACATAGACTTCGCCGGCCGGCACGTGGAATCCCTCGGTGAACAGCTTGAAGTGGTGGATCAACGCTTCCATCGACTGCTTCATCTCGCCCCGGCGCGGCGGTGTGACCTTGTGGTCGAGCACGGCGACCGGCCCTTCGGGCATGTCCCGGATGCACTGGTGCATGATCCGCGCGGACTGGCGGACCTCCTCGACGCGCACCATGATGCGGTCATAGCAATCGCCGCGGGTGCCGACGGGGATCTCGAAGTCCATGCGGTCGTACACGTCATAGGGCTGGGCGCGGCGCAGGTCCCAGGGCACGCCGCTGGCGCGCGGGCACGGCCCCGAAAAACCCCAGCGGATCGCGTCCTGCTGCGAGACGACGCCGATATCGACGTTACGCTGCTTGAAGATCCGGTTCTCGGCGAACAGCGCCACCGCATCCTCGAACAACGTCTTGAAGCGATGATCGAGCCAGTGCGCGATGTCGGTGAGCAGCTTCAGGGGGACGTCCTGCCGAACACCGCCGGGGCGAAAATAATTGGCGTGCATGCGCGCGCCGGACGCGCGTTCGTAGAAGTTCATGCAGTCTTCGCGCAGCTCGAACAGCCAGAGGTTCGGGGTCATCGCGCCGACATCCATGATGTGGCTGCCGATATTGAGCAGGTGGTTCTTGATCCGCGTCAGCTCGGCGAACAGGACGCGGAGATACTGGCCGCGCAGCGGCACCTCCAGGTCGAGCAGCTTCTCGATCGCCAGAACATAGGTATGCTCCATGCACATGGGCGAGCAGTAATCGAGCCGGTCGAAATAGGGGATCGACTGGAGATAGGTCTTGTACTCGCAGAATTTCTCGGTGCCGCGATGGAGCAGCCCGACATGCGGGTCCACGCGCTCGACGACCTCGCCGTCGAGCTCGAGGACGAGGCGGAGCACGCCGTGCGCGGCCGGGTGCTGCGGCCCGAAATTCACGGTAAAGGTCTCGATCGTGTGATCGCGATAATGCTCGGGAGCGACGGAATCCTCTTGATAGCGCGCTGGCGACGGGCGTCTTTCTTCGACCATGTGCATACTCCTGTACCGGGACCGGCCTGCGATCCAATGTGCGCACGCCGGTGGTTCCGGCTGCGCGGTCAGCGCGGCGGAGTCCGCGCGGCGTCTTCTGCCTTCATCCGTGCGCGTACGCCGCCTTCGACCGCGCGGCCCTCGGCCATCGGCCGATGGACGTTGCCGGCGGTCGGCGGTTGCGGCGTGCCCTTGCGCATCTCGGCGCGGTGGATGTTGGCGGAGATGCGCTCGGTCATATCGGGGAACAGGTGGTGCGCGCTCGACGCCATCTGCGCCTTGGCTCCGACCGGGAGTTCCTCGCGCGGGTGCAGCGACACCCAGACCAGCGCGCGAACGACCTTCTCCGGTCCGTCCATCATCGCCATCCGGTCGGCGGTGCCGCTGTAATTGGCTTCGTGCTGGAAGAAGGGGGTGTCGACCGCCCAGGGCATCACCGTCGCCACCCGGATGGTGCGGCCGCCACCGGCGTGGCGGATCTCCTCGTTGAGCGCGCGCCCCAGCGCGAGGATGCCGGCCTTGGTCGCGGCATAGGTGGCGTGATAGGCGAGGGGCACCTCGCTCTCCACCGATCCCATGTTGACCAGTGTGCCCTGGCCCTGCGCCACGAAGCGGCGGAGTGCCGCTTGGCTGCCATAGAGCGCGCCCTTGAGGTTGACGTCCACGATCCGCGCTTGATCGGCCACCGGCATCTCCCAGAACCGGCCGTTGGCGCCCACCCCGGCGATGTTCATCCAAACGTCGATCCGGCCGAAGTGGCGGGTGGCGGCTTCCGCCAGCGCTTCGACCTGCGCGGGATCGGAGACATCGGTAGGCACCACCAGCGCCTGCCCACCCGATGCGCGGACCCGTGCGGCCACTTCCTCGAGCGCATCGGCGCGGCGTGCGGCGAGGACGACATTGCCGCGCAGTTCGCCCACGCGCAGCGCCAGGCCACGACCGAAGCCGCTGGAGGCGCCGGTCACGACATAGGTTTGCCCCGCGACGCGGTTCAGATCGTGCCGCGAGACATGGGTGGAGACGGCGCAGCCCGGCAACGCCGTTGCCAGCAGCAACAGGGGCGCCAGCATGCCGACACGCACCGTCTCAAGCCTCGACGGGAAGGGCGACTTCGGCGACACCGAAGCTGGGGTCTGCCTCCGGCGCCGGCCTGTCCTGCCCCGGCACGGGCGGTGCCGCAGGTCCATAAGTGGCGCCGGCGCCGCCACGGCGCGCCAGGGCGACAGCAAGCGCACCGGCGCCCAGGATTGCCGCCGCCGTCAGCGCGGGGCGCTTGGTAGCCTTCACATAGAGGCTGCCGCCGCGCAGCCAGTGCGGCTCGTGCGTACCGCGTTCGTGACCGCCATAGCCAGCCTCGTACAGCGCCCGTTCGTGGTCGCCATCGACCTTGCGGGTGCGCGACTGCTGGCCGGTATACATCAGAACTTCCAGGATCCGGTCGGTCAACCGCGGCGCCACGGCGCCCATCATCGCGGCGAACTTGGCCTGGCTGCCGACGAACATGTCGCGCTTCGGGTGCGTCGCGCACCACAGGATCGCCTCCGCCACCGCTTCGGGCGGGTAGATCATGCCGCGATGCACCGGCTGCATCGGCATGTAGTTGCCGGCATGCTCGTTATACGGTGTGTCGATGCGGCCGGGATGAATCAGCGAGATCGACATCGGCCAGCCTTCGCTCTCGACCTCCTGCCGCAGCGATCCGGTGAAGCCGTGCACCGCGAACTTGGCCGAGGCATAGCTGCTCTGCACCGCCGGCGCCTTGTCGCCGAAGAAGCTGCCGATATTGACGATCGCGCCCGGCACAACGCGGTCGCGATAGTGGCGCACCGCCGCGAGCGACCCATGGACCGTGCCCCAATAGACGGTGTCGAACATCCGGTGCCAATCGTCCATCGGCACTTCCCACAATCGACCGAAGATCGAGATGCCGGCATTGTTGATCCAGGTGTCGAACCCGCCGAATTCACGGACGGCGGTCTCGACCACCCGCGCGATATCCGCCTCGCGCCCGACATCGCAGACGACATGGGCGGCACGGCCGCCCTCTCCGCGAATCGCGTGCACCAGGTTTCCCAGCGCGGCCCCGTTCCGCGCTGCCACGACGACGGCCGCGCCCGCCTGTGCCGCTAAGCGCGCCGTGACCAGGCCGATCCCGCTGCTGGCGCCGGTGATGACAATCGTCTGCTCGGCAAGCGGCTTTAACTTGGGGGTCATGCCAAGGCTCCTGATGTGTGTTATTTAAGCAGTTGATATTGTTGTATTTAAGATTGATGGTCCAACGAAGGGCGGGAGCAAGAGTTCACAAGCGCTCCGTGAAAAGAAGCGTGGACGCCGGTCCTGTATTCGTGCGCCATCACCGCGATGTTGCTCATTGGCATGCTGCTGAACGCAGGCGCGTCTTCGCCCTCGCATTGGTATTTGCAGGGGGGCGATGGAATGGACGGAGCCGCGTTGGCGATTACATGCACAGACCGACAAAGGTGGCGCCGGTACGGGCCTTTTCCTTCGCCGCCTCGAACGCTTCGTTGATCCGCTCCAGCGGGAAGCGGTGGCTGATCAGCTTCTGGGTCTGCAACTTGCCGCGCGCGAGGAGTTCGATCACTTCGGCCTGCTCTGCATAGAGATCGTGGAAGGCGAAGCTGGCGCTTGGGATCAATGTGATCTCCGACATCTGGATGCGCTGCCATTCGAGCGGGATGGCAATGTCTCCTGCATCGAACCCACCGACGATGACGACCTTCCCACCCCGCCGCACCAGCCGTGTCGCGAGCGGCAGGGTCTGCGGCATGGTCTCGCCACCCGAGCATTCGAAGACGATGTCCGCGCCGCGCCCATCGGTCATCGCCAGGATCGCGGCCTCGGGCGCGCCCTCCTCGGGCGGGGCCACCTGATCGGCGCCGAGGTCCTGCGCCAGCGCGCGGGCATGGGGCACGGGATCGATCGATAGCACGTCGGCGCCGCTCGCCTTGGCGAGCATCAGTTGCCCGAGGCCGATCGGCCCGGCGCCGATGACTGCGACCTTGGCGTTGATCGCCAGGCCCGAAAGATGCTGCGCATGCAGGCAGACGGCATAGGTGTCGAGCAGGGCTGCGTCGTCAAAACCAATCGCGTCGGGCAGCTTGTGCATCTTGTGCTGGGGACCGATCACGAACTCGGCATAGGCGCGCGAGACGCTGGCGCGGCGGGTGGGATAGAGATCGGGGCAACGGTTGTACTGCTGCACCCGACACCAGTCGCAATGGCCGCAGCCGAGCACGGACTCGATCAGCACCCGGTCGCCGGGGCGGACGCGGGTTACGTCCGCGCCGATTTCCACCACCTCGCCGGCGAGTTCGTGGCCCATGATGCAGCAGCGCAGATGCTGGTCGGGTTTCTCCCAGTGCCGCAGGTCGGTTCCGCAGATCCCGGCCATCCGGACGCGCGCCTTCACCCAGTCGGGGGCGGGCAGGCTTGGTTCCTCCACCTCCTCGACGGAGAAGCGTCCGTCGGCAGTCTTCAGCGCGGCCTTCATGGAGCGTTCTCCGATTGAACGGGGGCGACATGGAGTCCCGCCGCGCCCAGCTGCAGCGTGCCCCTCTCCAGGCGGCGGACGAGTTGCTTGCCCTCGCGAAGCCCGTGTTCCCAGCGCTGGCGCACCGAGGCGGGCGAGAAATCCATCGCCTTGCCGGCCACTTCGCGCTGCTGATTGGCATAGAGCAGCTGCGCCAGCGTGACCGAGCAGCCGCGAAAGGCGGGATCGGTGGCATAGTGCGCCTGCCAGCGGGCGATCGTGCGTCGCGTCTGGCTGGCGAAGGTCAGATCCTGCGCGCGCGCCGCCATCGCGCCCAGCGTATCGGGTCGGCCGCTGCGCATCGGCAGCAGGTCGACGGCGATGCACAGCGTGGGGCGTTGCGAAGGCGTCGACAGCGCAGGATCGAGCGGCAGGTTGGCGGAAAGGCCGCCATCCACATAGAGCCGCCCCTCCACCGCAACGGCCGGAAAGGCCGGCGGCAGTGCCGCACTCGCGCGGATATGTTCGGCGCCGATCGTGCGCTCGCGGGAGTCGAAGGTCATTTCCGCGCCGCTCTCCAGATCGACCGCGACGGCCGTGAAACGCGGCACGCCGGCGTTCAGTCGCGCGAAGTCGATGGAGAATTCCAGCGTCGCCCCGAGCGGGCCGGTGTCGTACAGCGCCGGAGTAGGCCCGGCGAACAGCGCAGTACCGAGCGGGCCGAAAAGACCTGGCCTGCCGCCGAGCAGCGTGGCGCTCGTCTCGATCGTCCGGCGCCAGGTCTCGGGCCAGGCCTGCCACCAGTCGAAACCGTCCGATCGCCAGAAGGCGGCGAGCTTCGCCAGCGCGACATCCGGCGTGTTGCCGGCCAAGATCGCGCCGTTAATCGCCCCGGCCGAGGTGCCAATGATCCACTCCGGTGCGATGCCGCCCTCGTGCAGCGCCTGAATGACGCCCGCCTGATAGGCGCCCAGCGCGTTGCCGCCTGCCAGCACCAGCACGATGCGGAGATCGTCCCTCGCCGTCAAAGCGGCTGCCCCGCCTGGCATTGCTCCAGCTCGACCGCGTCGTGCGCGCAGGCGATCGAAACATCCTCCCGGCCTTCGATCGAGAGGCGCCGCAGCCGCGCCTGGTTGTCCATCCGGCTGTCGGCATCGACTTCCATCAGCCGCTGATAGGCGCGCAATCCGGGCGTGCAGCGCCGCCGCGCCTGGCGCATCTCGCCGCGATAGAAATAGGCGTCGCCCGCATGGAGCAGCCAGCGGCCATCGTCGCGGCGGATCGCCACGCCGGCATGGCCCCAGGTGTGGCCGGGCAACGGCACGAGCAGGATCTCGGGCGCCAGCCCCTCCAGGTCACGGACCGCATCGAAGCCGAACCAGCGCTCGCCGCGCGCGCCATAGCCGCGCCATTGCTGGACGCCGTCCAGTTGCGGCAGCCGCCAGCGATTACGCGCAACCATTCCCGCATGCGGTCCGGTGGCGTCGTCATATTCGCGCTGCATCACATGGACGATCGCGTTGGGGAAATCCTCCAGCCCCCCGGCATGGTCGAAATCGAGATGGGTGACGACGATGTGGCGCACGTCGTCCGCGCGGAAGCCGAGCGCCTCGATCTGGCGGATCGCGGTCTCCGCCTCGTGCAGGCGGATGTTGAGCATCGCACGCCAGGCGCGGGTAATCCGCGGTACGCCGGGCCCATGCGGATGGGCGACGTCGCGCAGGCCGTAGCCGGTGTCGACCAGGACCAGGCCGTGCGCGTCCGTCTCGATCAGCAGGCAGTGGCAAACCAGCCGGCCGAGCGGCGCGATTGAGCGACCGTCGAACAGCGCACCGCCCAGCGGGCAATCGGTGCCGCAGTTGAGATGGTGGATGCGCATCATGCTCCTCGAAAGCACCGGGCTGTATGGCCTTCCCAACCGACGAGCGCCGACATCGTCCCGCGGCATTCAGGCTTTAATCCATATTTCTCGGTAACTTATGTTGGCGGACGGGTGCGGTTTGGGGCACCCGGGCGGCTGCCGCACGTTGCCGCGCGATGATCAGCCTGCAGCCGCAACCGGAAGTGTCGTCGGAGGACCGCGAGCGCGGGCTGCGGCTGCTCGTCACCGAGGCGATCTTCTCGGGCGGCACCGCAGCGCTGACTACGGGGGTGATCCTCACTGCCTTTGCGCTGCATCTCGGCGCGTCGAACGCGATGGTCGGTATCCTGGCCAGCGCGCCGTTTCTCGCGCAGCTGCTCCAGCTGCCGGCGATCGGGCTGGTCGAGCGGATGCGGGCGCGCAAGCGGATCGCGGTGTTCACCAGCCTGCTCGGCCGCCTGATGCTGGCGATCATGGCGCTGCTCGCCTTCTTCAGCGGGACCTTGCCGCTGCTCGCCTTTCTCGCGGCGCAGCTGGTGCTGTGCGGGCTGGGCGCAATCGGATCCTGCGCCTGGAACGCCTGGATGCGCGATCTCGCACCCGAGGACCGGCTCGGCACCGTCTTCGCCAAGCGGACGGTGTGGCTGACCGCGATCAGCCTGTTGCTGGGCCTCGCCGCCGCGCTCGCGCTGGACTGGACGGCGCCAGGATCGTTCGACCGCGACCTGGTCTTCGCCGGCATGTTCGCAGCAGGGTGCATCACCGGCCTGATCAGCGCGCGGGTCGTCGCCGGCATGCCCGAGCCGCTGATGCCGCCCGCGCCGGGGCCGGTCGACCTTGTCGAGCTGCTCCGCCGTCCTTTACGCGACGGCAATTTCCGGCGGCTGCTGGTGTTCGTCGCCAGCTGGCAGTTCGCGATCAACTTCGCGACGCCCTTCTTCACCGTGTTCATCGTCCGCCAGCTCCACTTCAACATCAGCTTCGTGATGGTGCTGAGCGTCGCCAGCCAGATCGCCAACATCCTAGCGCTCCGCCTCTGGGGCACGCTGAGCGACCGCTTCGCCAACAAGTCGGTGCTGGCGGTGTGCGCACCCGCCTATATCCTGGCGATCGTGGCGATGGCGGGCGCCTCGCAATTCGCGGACCGTGACCTGGTCAAGTTGTGGCTGGTCGGCCTGCACCTGCTGATGGGTGCGACGATCGCCGGGGTGACGCTGGCCAACACCAATATCGCGCTCAAGCTCTCGCCTAAGGGCGCCGCCACCGCCTATGTGGCGACCAACGCAATCGTGACCGCCGCTGCGGCGGGTCTGGCGCCGATCCTGGGCGGGCTGCTCGCCGACTTCTTCGCCGCGCGCCAGTTCGAGCTGCTGGTGCGCTGGAGCAGCCCCAACGGCGTGTTCGCGCTGCCCTTCGTGCTGACGCGCTGGGACTTCTACTTCCTGACCGCGGGGGTGATCGGCCTCTATGCGATCCACCGCCTGTCGCTGGTGGAGGAGCATGGCGAGATCGAGCGGCGCGAGATGGTGGGGCAGCTGCTCAACGAGACCCGCCGCACGATCCGCAACATCTCGAGCGTCGCAGGCCTGCGCTCGACCACCGATCTGCCCGCCGCGCTGCTTCGCGATGCCCGCGCGCGGATGCGGCAGCGGCGCACGGAACGATCGTAGCGCTCAGCTGGTCTTCTGGACCAGCGGCTCGATCCGCAGGTTGACCACGTCGCTCGCAGCACTGCGGGTGAGCACGAAGCGGATCGCCTCGGCGATTTCCCCGGCATGCAGCATCTCGGCCTTCGCGACCGCCTCGACCTTGTCCTCTTCGCTGCATTCCTGCATGTCGGTGTCGACCGAACCTGGCTGGATCACGCTGACCTTGATGTTCTTCTTCGCGACTTCCTTGCGCAGCGTCTCGGCGAAGGCCTGGATGCCGGCCTTGGTCGCCGCATAGACGCTCTCGCCCTTGGCCTTGATCTCGGTGCTGATCGAGCCGACGAACAACAGGTGCCCGCCGCCCTGCCGCTCCATGCGCGCGATCGCCGCCTTGGCGCAGGCGAGCGTGCCGGTCAGGTTGGTGTCGATCACATAGCGCCAGTCCGCATCGGCCATTTCGTGGATCGGCTGCGCGCCGAGCGCCGCGCAGGTCACCAGCATGTCGACGCCGCCCAGTTCCGCATCGGCGGCCGCGAAGACGCTGTCGACACCCTCCTGGGTCGCCGCGTCGGCGACGATGCCGGTTGCGCGCCCTTGGGTCAGCGCGAGCGCATCGTCCAGCGGTTCGCGATGCCGCCCGAAGGTGAGCAACCGGGCACCTTCGGAGGAAAGCAGGGCGAGCGTCGCCCGGCCGATGCCGGTGGTCCCGCCGGTGAGGACGATGCGTTTGCCGGTGAGTGCTGTTGTTTCAAGCGCCATGATCATTCCCAGATGAGGATCAGCCGGCCGTTCGCCGGCACGACATAGTCGGTGCGATCGTCGGACGTACCGCTCGGGCGGATCGCGTCGCCGCCGGCGGTGGTGAGGCTGCTCTTGGGCAGCGTGCGGCGCTTCAGCCGGACCAGCCGCACGTTGGCGGTGGCGGTCTCCCCGGCGTCAAGCTGGAGCGTGAGCGCCTTGTCGCCGGTCCGCTCCAAAGCGCGGACCAGGGAATCGCAGAACAGCAGGAACGGCGCCCCGTCGATGCGATGGAACGCGCGCGACGCGAAGATGAAGGCGGCACCGGCGCCATAGACTTCCTGCCCTACCTGACCCGCCTGCTGTCCGTCCGGGTACAGATCCTCCAGCGGGAAGGAGAGCGTGCGATCGATATGGCCGTTCGCCTCGCGCTGTTTCTCGGCGATGGCGTCGTCGGGCAGCGCGTCGGGATAATAATACCAGGCGCGCGAGAGCACGTATTTGCAATATTCGCCGATCAGCATTCGTGCTTCGGGTTCGAGCTCGGGCCCGCCATCGTCGAGATAATGGGCGAACGCCACGAAGCTGTCGAAGCACTCGTACATCGCCATGTAGGGCGCGTCCTGCAGGCATGTGACGGCCAGAAAGGTCTCGTACGATGCCGCATGGCCGATCTGGCTGTCCCAGATCACCGCATTGTGCAGGAAGCTGGCGAGATAGACATAGCTCTGCTGCAGATAGACGTCGCGATTGGTGATGCGCCACAGTCGCATGCACGCCGCCGCGCCCCAGGCGGTGAGGTTGGCCTGATAGTTGATGTCGAACCGCAGCCCCATCGCCGCGTCGATCGCCGCGCGCGCCTCGTCCAGATACTGCGTCTCGTCGGTCAGTTCATACGCCTGCAGCATCACCCAGGCATAGATGCCGCCGACGTCGGTCTGGCCGCGACCATCGGCCGGAGCTTCGGCGGTGATCACGCTGAAATCGGTGACATCGTACTGGATCGGCCAGCGATAGTCGAAATGCCGGGCGGCGCGGATGCCATAGTCGAGCGATGCGACGAACAGCTCGCGCGCCTCCGCATCGCCATCGAGGGCAAGGAACCCGAGGTTCACCAGCGGGTGGTAGAGATACCAGCTGTCGACGGCGTCGGCGTCCTTGTCCTTGCCGACATTGGGCAGATAGCGCCGCAGCGTCTTGAGGTCCGGATCGTAGAATTTGCGGAGGCCGCCCTTGAGCTCCGCCTCCAGCGGATGCGGCTCGCCGCGCCAATTGCCCCAGTCGTGCAGGGCGGCAATCACCGACATCTGCACCATGATGTCCGGATATTCGGCGGCGGTGTACGGGTGGACGTAGCGATGACCATAATGGCGGACGGTCGCTTCGGGCGCCTCTTCCAGGTCACGCAGCGACCGTTCGGCGCGCGCCACCCAATCGCGATATGCGACTGGCGGGGGCTCGAGCATCCTGTAGGCCGTGGCCAGCATCTGGAGGAACTGCCTCGCCGATTCCCGCTCGTGCGGCGGCGCTTCGTGGCGGAGCACCAGGATCATGTCCGACAGCGTGACCGTCTCGCCGGCGGCCAGCGCCACCTCGGCCGGGTCTGCGTCCTCGGACGGGACCGGCAGCTTGTAGCCGAGTTCGGGCCAGGCACCGCCCACCACCTCGCGTGGCTTGGTGCCGGTCGTACGGAAATAGTCGTTGGAGGCGGTCAGGTTCTGGACGTAGAGGACGTTGCCGAAGGCCGGTTCGTCGATGCGGAAATAGAGCAGCCCGGTGTTGATCCCCCGCTGCGACGCCTCCACGGTGCCTTCCGCGCGCAGGGGATCGTCGCGGCCACCCAGCGGATAGAGATCGCGGGGCACGAACGGCAGCACCGTCGCCACGGCCGGGGTAAAGCGGGTGACGATCCGGATCTGCTCCAGCGCGTCCTGCGCGGCGACGAACGCAATGACATGTTCGCCCAGCCGGCTCGTCACGCGCAGCCGCGCCGCCTCTTCCGGCGCCTTGCGGGCGGCAACGCAGTCGAAGGGGGCGGGGATGAATGCTGCACGGACGGCAAGGCCGCCCGCGCCCTCGCGACGGATAATGGCGAAGACGGAATCGCTGGTAGCCAGAATCTCCACCTGCAGCCCGCCGATCTCGAACGCTGCGATGCACGCTTCTGTCGCGCGCAGGGCGTCCCGCAGCGTGAGCAGATAGGGACTGCCGGGGGTATGGAGGATCGCCGCATCCGGCATGTGACTCTCCTGTGCAATTGCAGATCAAGGGCAAAGGATCGGGGAGGGCGCGGGTTCCGGGAAACAGGGCATTGCCTGATCCAGGCTAGGCTGTTTTTGCCGGCGTTGCCTGCGGCGGGGAGGCGGCGGCACGTTCGGCCCCTTTGGGTGTCACGCGAAGTGCTTAGCCCGCCGACAGGGCGGGGAGGTTGACGATGTATACCGGCACCGGGCGCGGCAGGTCGAAGCGCTGCTCGGCGGTGCCGTTTCCGGCGGGCGGGTGGCCGTCGAACAGCCAGTGGGCGAGGCGCTCCGCATCCTCCAGGCGCACGCAGCCGGAGCTGGCACGGCGGTCCGCATGCGCGAATGCCGCCTTCATCGGCGTGTCGTGCAGATAGATGCCGAGCCGATTAGGCAGCATGAACTTGATCTGGCCCATCATGTTGTCGGGACCCGGCAACTGGCGCATCCGGATCGTGCGGGCTCCGGCCGCAACCGCCTGCCAGTCGACGGAGGCGGGATCGATGGGGCGGGTATCTGCGCCCGCGGCGGAGAGAAGCTCGATCCGCTCGCGGGTGAGCAGGTCGGCATCGCCCGCCACGATCTTGCGGGCGCGTTCGCGAGCGAGGTCGGGCGGCAGGTTCCAATAGGGGGTGCGCACAGCATAGCGGATCAGCCCCGCCATCGGCGGCGTGGCCATGCCCGGCTTGCCGACGATCACGCGCATATGGTCCGCGATCCGGCCGCCGGCATCGAACATCCACAGCTCGGCCGAGGCGATGTTGACGACGATATGCCGGCGGCCGTCGCCGGGAAGCGCCCGCGCCGCATCCAGGCTCGCGCGGAGTCCGGGCGTCGAGGCGGCACCGGACGCTGCGACTGCCTGGTCGAGCCGGGTGTAGAAGGGGTGTCGGGCCTGCAGCCCTGCCAGATAGCGTTCCGGCGACGGCGCCTGTCTGGCTGCGTGCAGCACGGCTGCCGGCGAGGTGGGCGGTGCCAGTTCGGCATCGACATAGTAGAGGCGGTGCCCAGGGCTGGGCTGCGCCGTATCGGCCACGAAGGCGGCCAGCGCTTGCGACAGCGCCACATCGAACAAGCCCGCTTGCGCGGGACTTGCCGCGGCGAGCGCCTGCAGCCGGGGCAGGTCGTAGTGCGCGGAGTTGGGGATCGCTCGATCGCGCTCCGCCAGCAGGCCGATCAGGGTACGCGACGCGGGGGTCGGCTGGCCGCCGCTGGTCCAGAGCGGCCGATATCCGGCTTCGGCATAGGCAGGAGCAAGGGCCGGGTGCAGGCGCAGCGCCTCGGCCATGCCCGCCGGGATGCCGGCATGGGCGGTTGCATGCGGGGCATGGAGCCCGGTGCTCCCCCAAAGCTCCGCGGCAGCAACCGCGCAGAGCAAAAGGGATCCGGCCAGGCGGCGTCGCCTGGCCGGATCGTCTCCGCTACCGTCCCGGGGGCGAGGGGCGGGGGGAGAAGCGTGGAAGTCTGTCGTCAGCCGCGTTCCCCGGCGGCCGCGCCGCCGCCTGCAGCGCCGCTCGCGCCACTGCCGGTGGTGCCATAGCCGGCCCCGCCGCTGTTGGCGCCGCCGCTGCCGGACGTTCCGCTTCCCGTCGTGCCATAGGCGCCGCTGCCCGTGCCGCCGGACCCGGTCGCGCCCGTCTGGCTGGTGCTGCCGGAGCTGCCGCCGCTACTCGATCCCGTCTGGGCCACCGCAAGGCCGCCCGCGGCAAGTGCGGCCACCGCACCTGCTGTTGCAAGTCGTTTCAACATACGCCACTCTCCATCCGTTGATTGGCGCAAATAGAACTGAAGTGGAGGCAGCTGTGTTCCTGAAATAACTGCCTGAAATATGTCACTAAACTTTGTTGATCGGCAGGTTGAGGCGCCGATTGCGGCAAGCCTGCTGCGCTTGTCGCCAGCTGGCTTGCCGGCTGAAGTTCGAAGCGCCTTGGTTGATCTAAGTCACTGAAATGGTGAGGAACGCCTTTGTGCCGGCCGGGTTGAAGGTCCATCAGAGGAGGCGTTCGACATGGCGCAGAAGGGTGCGGGCGGAAATCCGGGAGCGGTCACGGCCAAGGGCGGCGACGGCGCGCGTGGAAGTACGGGTACAGGCCGGGGCGGCGGCTCACGCTCGGGTGCCAAGTCCACGGCGACCAAGAAATCGCCCGACAAGGTCGGCGGCAAGAACAAGAACTAGGCGTGACCTGGTCGTGGCAGGCTGTACGTGCGGACACATTGTCATAGGAGGGCGTGCGATATCTTTCGAGATTTGCAACGATCCAGTCGACGAGCAGGCGGGGCTAGTCGAGGCGGCTCTCGGCACGACGAAAATTCGATGCGGTTCCTAGCACCAACACGGTATTGAGGCGTTCTGCTCCTATGGATGACCTCGAAGAGCTGATGCGACGTCAGCAGGCGCTGGCCGAGTTTGGCGACTTCGTGCTCGATCATGAAGACCTCGACCAGATCCTGACCGAAGGGTGCCGCCTGATCGCCCAGGCGCTCGGCACCGATCTGGCAAAGGTCATGGAGATCGAGCATGATGCCGAGACGGCGTTCGTGCGCGCCGGCATTGGCTGGCGCGCAGGCGTCGTCGGCGCGGCGCGCGTGCGGTTGGACGATCGCTCCTCCGAAGCCTTTGCAATCGCGCAGGCTGGGCCGGTGATCACCAACGACATCGTCGACGAGGCGCGGTTCGTCTTCCCGCCCTTCCTGCGCGACCATGGCGTGTGCGCGCTTGTGAACGTGCCGATTCTGCTGCCCGGGCGCAGGCCGTGGGGCCTGCTGCAGGTCGATGCCCGCGAACCGCGCGCGTTCGACGACCGGAGCATCCAGTTTCTCAAGACCTATGCAATGGTGCTGGGCCCGGTAATCGATCGTCTGCGGGTCGCGGCGGAGCGCGAGCAGGCGCTGATGGGCGTGCGCGAGCGCGAGGAGCGGCTGCAGCTGGTGACGGACGCCATGCCCGGCCTGATCGCCTATATCGACAAGACATTTTGCTACCGCTTCGCCAATCGCCGCTACGAGGAATGGTTCGGGCTGCCGACCGGAACGATCCTCGGCCGACATTTGCGCGAGGTGCTTGGAGAAGCCGCGTTCGATCGCCTCCTTCCGCACGCGGAGGTCGCGCTCTCGGGCAAGCGCCACCGGTTCGAGGCCGAGGTCGCATTCAAGCTGGGCGGCACGCGGCACGTACAATCCGAGTTCGTGCCGGACATACGCGAGGACGGATCGGTCGCCGGCTATTACTCGCTTGTGCTCGACGCCACGCCCCGTCACGAGGCGGAACTGGCGCTGCGCGAAAGCGAGACGTTGCGCGGGTTGGCTCTGGAAAGCGGCGGCATGGGTGCGTGGCGGTGGGACACGCGGGCGCACACGGTGCATGCCGACGCCGTGGTCCAGAAGCTGTGGGGCGTCTTCGCCACACAGCAGCCCCATGCTGTGGCGCTTTATGCCGGCATGATGGATGCCGAAGGCCTGGCCTGGCTGGAAAGCGGGACGGCGGAGCAGGTTATCCCGGGCGAATCCTTCGGCACGCGCATGCAGGTCTCGCACGGTCGCAATGCCGGGCGTTGGGTGCAACTGCGCGGCAAGGCGGATCTCGAACGCCCGTGGATCATCAATGGCGTGACCTTCGACGTGACCGAGCAGGTGGTGGCCGAACAGGAACTCGCCCGCTACCGCACCGCGCTCGAACAACAGGTCCGGCAACGCACCGCGGAGCTCCAGGCGAGCCGCGACCTGCTGCAGGCGACGATGGACGCCTCGACCGACCTCATCCAGGTTTTCGAGGCCGAGCGGGACGCGACCGGCGCCATCGTCGATTTCCGCTGGGTGCTGATCAACCCCGAGGCCGAGCGACGGTTCGGCCCGGTCATTGGCGAGAGGCTGGTCGAGCGCAACCCCGGCGTTCAGGTGGAAGGAATTTTCGACGCGTTCCGGCGTGTAACCGAGACCGGCATATCCGAGCGCGCCGAACGCCATTATGTGCACGAGCAGTTCGACGGCTGGTTCTACCAGTCGGCGGTCAAGTTGGGCGACGGCGTCGCGACGACCACGACCGACATTTCCGAGTGGAAAGCGGCGCAGGCCGATCTCCTGCGCCTGCGCGATCAGGTGGCGCAGGCGCAGCTTCGGGCGAGCGAGGAACGCTTTCGCCTGCTCGTCCAATCGGTCCGCGACTATGCCATCTTCACCATGGATCGCGCGGGGAGGATCACTTCCTGGCCGGCGGGCGCCGTTGCCGTCTATGGCTGGTCCGAGGAAGAGATGATCGGCCAGTCGGTGGATCGGACCTTCGTGCCCGAAGACGTGGCGGACGGCGCGCCGGAATGGGAGCGCGCAGTCGCGGCATGCGACGGGGTGGCCCCCAATGTCCGCTGGCACCTCCACAAGGGCGGCACCCGAATCTTCATCGACGGCTCGACCCAGCCGCTGTTCGGGGCGGACGGAGAGATCCGCGAGTTCATCAAGATCGGCCAGGACGTGACCGAGGCACGACGCGTGCAGCAGGCACTGTCCGCGAGCGAGGAGCGGCTGCGCGCCGCCGTCGACGTGGGGCGGCTCGGGCTTTGGGACTGGAACGTGGCCTCCGGCGAGGTGCATTGGTCCGACGAGCATTTCCGCATGGAGGGATATGCCGTCGGCGAAGTGACACCGAGCTACGAGGCATGGGCATCGCGCGTCCATCCCGAGGATCGCGCCGAAACCGAAGCGGCGCTGCAGGACGCGCGCGAACAGAAGCAGGAGTTCACCAGGGAGTTTCGCGCGGTGCATCCCGACGGTTCGGTACACTGGCTCTCGGGCAGGGGGCGGTTCTTCTACGACGAGCAGGGCAACGCCGTGCGCATGATCGGGGCGATGGTGGACACGACCGAACGGCGCGAATGGGAGGAGCGGCAGCAGGTCCTCATCGCCGAACTCCAGCACCGCACCCGCAACCTGATGGGCGTGGTGCGATCCATGGCCGACAAGACGGCGCGGGCGAGCGGCGACTTCGACCAGTTCCGTGGCCGCTTCGGCGATAGGCTGGAGGCACTGGCGCGGGTGCAGGGGCTGCTCTCCCGTCTGAACGAGCATGACCGGGTGACGTTCGACGAACTGATCGAGACGGAGCTGGCGGCGATGGGTGGCAACCGGGACGGCATCCGGCTGGAAGGCCCCAAGGGCGTGCGCCTGCGCTCCTCGACCGTGCAGACGCTGGCGCTCGCGCTCCACGAACTGGCGACCAACGCCGTCAAATACGGCGCCCTCGGTCAGGCTGGCGGATGCCTCACCGTGACCTGGCGAATGGCTCAGGATGCGGCGAGCGGGCGGCCCTGGCTGCACATCGACTGGCGCGAGACCGGCGTCGACATGCCGCCGCCGGCATCGGGGGCGCGCGGCGGCGGGCAGGGGCGCGAGTTGATAGAGCGCGCCTTGCCCTATCAGCTCGGCGCGCGAACCAGCTACACGCTGGGCGCGGACGGGGTTCACTGCACCATCCTGATGCCGGTATCCTCCAAGCCGGCCAGGGAAAGCTGAGCATGGTCGATGCTCCTCTCCACGGCTGCCGCGTGCTCGTGATCGAGGACGAGTTCCTGCTGGCGGACGAACTGGCGGATGCGCTGCGCGACGCGGGGGCGACGGTGCTGGGGCCGGTCGGCACGGTGCAGCACGCGATCGACCTCATTCGTGCCGAGGCGCGGATCGATTGCGCCGTGGTCGACGTGAATCTGGGTGGCGAGATGGTGTTTCCCGCCGCCGAGCTGCTGCAGACGCGCGGCATTCCGTTCGTCTTTACCACGGGCTATGACGCTAGCGCGCTGCCGCCCTCCTTTCGTGCGGTCCTTCGCTGCGAAAAGCCGGTCGACCTGCGGCGCTTGCAGCAAGCGATCTCTGCAATGCGCTTGGATCGGTCAGAGGACGGCACGGTGATGCGGGTACCGACCCCGAACCGGTAAAGCGCCACAACATCGCGGCCAATGCGCGGGGAAGCGGGCCCGAACCTAAGAAACGTTAAGGACAGGGCGCCGGGGCCTGGTCACTATCGCGCAGGTCTCTCGCCCAGTCTGGGGGCTTTTGCCGATGCAGCAGCAAGTTCCGGTAGTTGAAGACGGCATCGCGGAAGGGCTGATTTCCGGCAGTCCCGCCGTCGCGCGATTGCGGGGGCTGGCGCGGTCGGGTGCGAGCGGCGAGCGGATCGTCCAGCAGGCGGAGGTGGAACTCGCGGCGCAGCGCGAAAGCGAGGAGCGCCTGCGGAGCGCGGTGGAAGCCGGGCAGCTCGCCTTGTGGGAGTGGAATCTCGACACCGGCGAAATGCACTGGAGCGACGAGAACTACCGGATGCTCGGCTATCCGGTCGGCGCGGTGGAGCCCAATTACCACGCCTGGGCGGACCGCCTGCACCCCGAGGATCGCGACGGCACCGAAGCGGCGATCCGCGCCGCGTTGAACGGCGACGGCAAGTACCGTCACGAATATCGCATCCTACGCCCCGACGGCACGATCCTCTGGACGCTGGGGCGGGGCAGCTTCTCCTATGATCGTGTGCGAAAGCCGGTCCGCATGATCGGCGCGATGATCGACATCACCGACCGCCGGAACGCGGAGGCATCCCGGAGCATGCTGATCGGCGAGTTGCAGCACCGGGTGCGCAATATCCTCGCCGTCGTCCGCTCGATCTTCGCGCGCACGGTCGAGGCAGGGGGGGCGATCGACGATATCGCGCTGCACTTCACGGGGCGTCTGGACGCGCTGGCCCGCACCCATGTGATCGCCACACGCAACCCCGGCACGACACTCGATCTGGAGAATCTGCTGCGCGAGGAACTGCTCGCCGCCGGCTTCGCCACCGATCCGCGGGTCACGTTGGAGGGCCCCGATGTGGCGCTCGATTCCAAGAGCGCGGAAATCATCGGCCTCGCGCTTCACGAATTGACCACCAATGCCGTCAAATATGGTGCGCTCAAGTTTCCGAATGCGCGCATAGAAATTTCCTGGGCAGTTAACCTGCGATATAGTTACGACCCGCAACTCATACTTACATGGCGGGAACAGGGTGTTCCCATCGTAGAAGTACTTCCCGTACATCAAGGATTTGGAAGTGAATTCATCCGTGAAGGCCTTCCGTACCGGCTGGGCGCCGATACGGAGCTCGTCTTCACGGGCGGTGGTGCGCGCTGCACGATTTCCCTGCCGTTGCCGGGCATCCCGGCGTGATCTGGCGCGCGATGGAAAGCCCCTTGCACATGGATACTTCGCTTTCCGGCCTGCGCGTTCTGGTGGTGGAGGACGAGTATTTCATCGCGACCGACGTGGCGCGGGCGATCACCGATGCGGGGGCCGATGTCGTCGGCCCCGTCCCCCAGCTGGACCAAGGTTTGGCGCTCGCCGATTGTGAGCAGCTCGATGCCGCGGTGCTCGACGTCCATGTGGAGGGCGGCTTCTCCTACGCGATCGCTGAATCGCTCACACGGCGCGGCGTGCCGTACCTGCTGCTGACCGGCTACGATTCCTGGGCACTGCCGGAGGCGCTTCAGGATGCACCCCGGCTCACCAAACCCATTCAGCTCCGTACGCTGACTGCGCACCTCCGCGCGCTTCTGGGAGATGCCCCATGTCCATGATGTTCGCGACGCCCCTATCCGCGACGGAGCCGCCTGCGCTCCATCGCCTGTCCCGCATAGCACCGCTGGGGGAAGCGGCGCGCGCCATGGTCGAAGCGGCGGTGCGGGACTCGCGGCGGGTGTCGATGCGGCGCGAATTGCTGACCGAGGGGCGGGCCTTGCCGGAGCCAATGCTGCTCGTCAGCGGTTGGGCAGCGCGAGTGCGCATCCTGGTCGATGGCCGCCGACAGTTCCTGAGCTTCCTGCTGCCGGGGGACCTGATCGGCCTGTGCCGACACGATCGTCCGCTCGCGGTATCCACGGTGCAGACGCTCACCGACGTGAAGGTCGCCACCGCGCCCGACAGCGACTTGTCCGATCTTCACCAGGCCTATGCGGCGAGCAACGCGCTGGAAGAGGCCTATCTGCTCGCGCAGATCACGAGGCTCGGGCGGCTGAATGCGCTCGATCGGATCTGTGATCTGATGCTCGAAATCCACGAACGGCTGGCGCTCGCGGATCTGATCCAGGGACGCAGCTTCGAGGTGCCGCTGACGCAGGAGATGCTCGCCGACGCACTCGGCCTGACGCCTGTCCACATCAACCGCATGCTCCAGCAGGCGCGGCGCGACGGCGATCTGGAATGGCGCGGAAGCCGGGTGACGTTGTCGGATCCGGCTGCGCTCGCACGCCGCATCGGCCGGACACCCGCGCGCGTGTCCGCCGACGTCTGAACGGTTCGTCGCACGCCCTATCCGAGGTAAGCGCAATGGCTTCGGCCATCGGTCAAGCATGTCATCGCGAGAAACGGAGACGATCATGCGGAATGTCGATGACTATCATGATGTCCGTGCGGTTGCCGAACTCGATACCCGCGCAGCGCTCGCTTTGCCCGGAGGCGGTGCAGGCGCACTAGACGTTGGCCGAACAGCATCTCGAGCGTGCGAGTGCTCGCCGTCCCCCCAATGTCGTCGAGCTGCGTGCCGCTTCCCCGGAGCCTGCAGGGCGATTCCGTCAATCTTTGGCGGAAGGCGGGTCCGTTGTGCCGTTGAGGCAGAGGCGAGGGAGAGATTGGGCACCGCAGCATGTCCGGCGCGGAACGGGAGCGGGCTTTGCCGTGGACGGGGCGGGAGGACATCTTCCGGGGGCGATGCCAGTTCTCCGCCCAGATGATGCCGGGGTGCAACGATTCTGTCGTCTCGCGCGTCTCCCATTGACGGGATTTCTCCCCGGTTTCGCTTGGAGTGCCGTTCTGTCGCGCCCTGATGTCTCGACGTTGCCGCAGGGCGGCGGCTCTTTTCCTAGCCAGCCCGCCGCCAGGCATCTGCCGGCGAGGATCAGGGTTCTGGCCGGCATGGGCGCCGGCATTGCAATCGCGGTCGGCGCCGTCGTGCTGGTCGGCTGGATATCGCGCACCTACCCGCTGACCCAGTTCTTTCACCAGCGCAGCGCGATGCAGCCCCTCACGGCGCTCTGCGCCGTCCTTGCCGGCACCGGCATCCTTGCGGCTGCGCGTCGGCATACCGACCGATGGCACGTCCGCATCCTCTGCGCGATCGTTCTGGCGATCGCGCTCCAGGCGTTGGTGCAACAGGCCGCCGAGCTGGACCTCGGGACGGATCGCTGGCTCTTTCCAGCCGCCATCGACAGCCAGCCGATCCCCTATGCCCATCCGGGCCGCATGGCGATGCCGACCGCGATCGCCTTCCTGCTGATCGGTGCCGGTCTGTATCTGTCGCAGGTCGCCGGCCGCATCGCGGGCCTGCTTCTCTCTGCAACATCGTCTGCGGTTCTGTTGCTGGCGGCGATCGCCTTTCTGAGCCACCTCTACGCCGTCGCTCCCTTCCAGGGGCCGTTCAGCTTCACCCAGGTGGCGCTTCCCACCTCGCTGGCGCTGGCGGGCCTGGGAACCGGGGTTCTCGCCTTGCGGCCGCGCCGCGGCTGGGTCGGCCTCCTCGTTGGCAACTCGGTTGGGGCGACGGCGGCCCGACTGCTGCTGCCGCTGATGACGGTGATCCCGATCCTTGTGGCGGGGCTTGCCCTGCGCGGATCCGAGGCCGGCCTGTACCCATCCGATTTCCGCCTGGCGCTAACCACGGCAATCACGGTCGTGTTGCTGGGCGCGCTCGCGTTGTGGGGTAGCGCGCAATTGGACAGCCTGGTCTCGGAGCGCCGCAGCGCCGAGATCCTGCGGCAAAACGAAGCCACGCTTCGCGCATTCTTCGACACCGAGGGCCTGTTCGCATCGATCGTCGAACGTCGGGGAGACGAGGTCCACTATATCGCCGCAAATCGCGCATTCTCCGCATTGTTCGGGCGCGACGACGTTGCCGGTCTGACGCAACGAGATCTCGATCCGAGCGCGCCTGCGCAGGCCATGGCCGACCGGCTGAGGGGGATCGAGGCAAACGGCGTCGCCCAGAGCATGGAGATGCGCCACGTTGCGGAAGCGGGCACGCGCTGGTTTCAGGTGACGATCAGCCCGATCGGCGGCAGTCCGATCGATGCGCCGCGCTTTGCAACCGCGTCGTTCGAGATCACCGAGCGCAAGCGGGCGGAAGCGCACCAGCAGGTGCTGCTGCAGGAACTCAACCACCGCGTGAAGAACACGCTTGCCGTCGTGCAGAGCCTTGCAGCCCAGACCTTCCGCGGCAATCAGGCCGATCCGGTGGCGAAGCGAACCTTCGAGGCGCGCCTGGCCGCCGTCGCCGCCGCCAACGATCTGCTCACGCGGCAGAACTGGGAGACCATCTCGCTGCGCGCGCTGGTTGGCAACACGGTTGGACCCGGCTGCGGTGCCGATAGTGCGCGCATCCACCTCGAAGGGCCGGAGCTCGCGCTCCCCGGCCGCATGGCCGTATCGCTCACGCTCGCCCTGCACGAATTGTGCACGAACGCAGTGAAGTACGGCGCCTTGTCGAACGAGGTGGGCGAAATCTTGGTGCGGTGGTCGGTCACATCCGGCGACGAACCCCGGCTCAACATCGCGTGGACCGAATGTGGTGGGCCGCCGGTCGTGGCCCCCTCGGACCGCGGGTTTGGATCACGGCTGATCGAGCGTGCCTTGTCGGCGGAGTTGCGCGGCCCTGTTCGGATCGAATTCCGTCCCACGGGCCTCGTCTGCGAGATCGATGCGCCGCTGCCGCAATCCTAGCGTAGCCGCTTAATCACCGGCACTGATTTTGGCGCAGCCCGTGCTTGACGAAGGCACCAGGGCTGACTGGTGCCCGCCATTGGGTCGGCAAGCATTGGCTGGATCTTCGGTGGGTATCGCAGGGAACCGCTCTTTTCGTGCCGCATTGATCTTCAATGATTTCAGGTGCTTCCCGCTGGCCGCGCCGTTTGTGGCTGATCCGCCATGGTCAAAGTGCCGGCAACGTCGCCAGAGACGCAGCCCACGCCGCAGGCGCGGAGCGGATCGCGCTCGATCAGCGTGACGTGGATGTGCCGCTATCCCCGCTGGGCGAGCGCCAGGCGATAGCGCTCGGGCGGTGGTTCGCCGCGGGGGAGGGGAATGGCAGGCCGGCCGTTATTCTTTGCAGTCCCTATGCGCGAGCCCATGCGACGGCGCGGCTGCTCCGCGACGCGGGCGGTGCGTTGCCGGACGCCATGCTGTGCAGCGACGAGCGGCTGCGGGAGAAGGAATTCGGGATTCTGGATGGGCTCACCACCGCAGGCATCGCGGCGCAGATCCCCGAGCAGGCCGAGTTCCGGCGCCTGCTGGGCAAGTTCTACCATCGCCCGCCCGGCGGGGAGAGCTGGTGCGACGTGATCCTGCGGCTCCGCTCGCTGCTCGACACCGTGTCGCTGCATTATGCGGGCAAGCCGGTCATGATCGTGGCACACCAAGTCGTGGTGCTGTGCATGCGCTACATTCTGGAAGGGATGAGCGAGGCGGAGATACTGGCGATCGATCGGGAGGGAGACGTCGCCAACTGCTCCGTCACCGAATATGCCTGCGGCGCGCGCGGACTGGAGCTGGTGCGCTACAACGTCGTCACGCCGATGGAAGCGGATGCTGCGGTTACTGCAGCGCCCGACGCCATGGTGGCAGCACGCGGATGATCGCGCTGGACCACGCCTGGCTCGCCGCCAACCCGCTGCCGCCCTTCGACGTCGAGACCGACAAGAATGCGCGCGGCAGGGTGCTGGTCGCCGGTGGATCGGAGCGTGTGCCGGGCGCCTTGCGGCTGACGGGCGAAGCGGCGCTGCGGACCGGCGCAGGCAAGGTCCAGCTCGCCACCGTGGAGCGGGCGGCGCTGGCCCTCGGCGTAGCCATGCCGGAAGCGGCGCTGTTCGGGCTTCCCGCGAACGGCGCGGGCGAACTGGGCAGCGAGGCGGGACAAACGCTCGCGGCCCTGCTGGAACGGTGCGACGCGCTGGTGTTGGGGCCGGGGATGGGCATCGACGCCGATGCCGCGCCGCTGCTCGATGCCATACTGGTCGAGAAGGGAGACGGGATCGCGCTATTGCTCGACGCCGCGATGCTGGCGGTGGTCGGCAGCCGGGCCGAAGCGATCGTCGCCCGGAGCGGCGCCACCGTGCTGACACCGCATCCCGGCGAGATGGCTAAGATGATGGACGAGGATCCCGAGCGCATCGTTCGGGAGGCTGCGGCGGTCGCGTGCGAGGCTGCCGCGCGGTTCGGTGCGGTGGTGGCGCTCAAGGGGCCGGACACGCATGTCGCGACGCCCGACGGTATCGTGCTGCACTATCCCGGCGGCGGGCCGGGCCTGGCCACGGGCGGATCGGGTGACGTGCTGGCCGGCGCGATCGGCGGCCTGTTGGCGCGGGGCGCGGCGCCGCTGGTCGCAACCGGCTGGGGCGTGTGGCTGCACGGGGAAGCGGGCCGGCGGCTCGCCGAGCGGCTGGGGACGATCGGCTTTCTGGGGCGGGAGCTTGCTCCCGAGATCCCGGCGCTGATGGCTTCGGTCTAGCGCGCGCCGCTGTATCGCCGCAGTGTGTACAGATAGGCGGCGATGTCGCGCGCGTCCCGCGGCGTCACGCCCTGCTCCGGCATGGCATTGCCGGGCACGACCTGCTGGGGATGCTGGAGCCAGCGTTGCAGGTTGGGCGAGTCGTTTGGGAGCGTGCCGGCAATGAAGCTGCGGGTCGCGATGCCGTTCAGCGCAGGGCCCGCCACGCCCGTCGCGGCACCGATGCCCGGAATGCGGTGGCAGGCGCCGCAATTGTAGCGTCCAATCGCCGCCTTCCCCGCTGCCACGCTGCCGCCGGTCATCGCCTCGGCATGGGTGCGCGACTGGGCACTGTCCTGGTAATAGATGCCCGCCACCGACAGCACGCCCGCTAGCGCGGCGAACGCCGTCATTGCATAGACGAAGCGCAACTCAAACGGCATCGGCGATCCTCGGTGGTGCGATGAGGGTGCGGAACAGCAGCAGCGCCGCGCCGAGATGGACGAGCCCGCCTGGCACCCACATGATCAGCCCTGCTACCTGCTGGTCCTCGGCCGGGCTGAGGCCAAAGGGGGCGAGCGCCAATCGCGCATAGCCGGCGTACCAGGGCGAGGTGGCGAAGGCCATCAGCGCGCCGAGCGCACCGGTGACGATCGAGGTGGCGAGCAGGCACAGCCCGGCGAGCGCGCGATCGGCGGCCGCACTTGCCCCTGCGCCGCGCCGTCCCAGCATCGCAGTCCAGAACAGCAGGGCGCTCGCCAGGAAGCAGAGGTGCTGGACAGCGTGGCAGGCTTCGTTGACGAGCGCGAGGTCGAACAGGCTGGGCATGTGCCAGATCCACAGCACCGCTGCTTGCAGTAGCGTCGCCACGATGGCGCCGCTCGCCCAACGATAGGCCGGCGCGATCGCCGTGCCGAACGCGCCTAAGGTGCGGCGCGCGCCTGGCGGGAAGGCCCAGAGCATCGCCGAAAGCGGCTCGGCCAGCACCAGCAGCGGGGCGGCGAGCAGCATGATCAGCTCATGCTCGGTCATGTGCGCGGTGAAGCTCCGCTCGCCCGCTTCGTGCAGGGGAGACACTAGCGCTGCGGCGAGCACCAGCCACCCGATCGCGAACCAGGCGCCGCGACGCTGGAGGCGCACTCGTCCGCCCGTCGAGCGCCCATGGAGACGAAGCCAGCCGCGGCTGAACGCCACCGCCGCGATCAGCAGCGGCAGCGTGATTGCCGGGTCCCAGGTCCAGGCCGGCGGGGCGGCATGGTCGTGCCCGGCATGGGCGAGGGCCATACCCGGCAGCAGGAGCAGCGGGACGGCGACGCTCAGCCGACGCATGGCGGCACGATCATCACGGCAAGCGTCTGGAAGGCGATCGCCAGCGCGAAAATGGCGGCGAGCAGCAGCGCGACGCGCGACAGCCAGGCGCGCGGCGGCGTCTGGTCGCCGGCGGGGCTGGCGCAGGGCCAGGCGATCGTCATCGCGGCCGCGCACACCGCAATGCTCGCGACGCCCCAGCCGAGCCCAAGCCCGTTGCCGACCGGCGCGCATCGCACCTTGAGCACGCTGCCCAGCCCGACTTCAAAGACATACCAGGCGAGCGGCGGCGGCAGCAGCGCCGCCCAGGGTCGGATACGGTCCCAGCGGCTCATCCCAGCCTCGGCGCCAGGTAGATCAGCGCGCCCACCGGCAGCCAGCTGAGCACCACGAAGGTCCAGTAATTGGCATTGTCCTCCACATCGGCGAACTGGTCGTCGCCTACCTCATGGGTGAACAGCCATACTGCCTGCACCGCCGTGTCTCCGATGTCGGTGATCAGGTGGCTGGTGTGGAGGATGATCAGCATCCAGGTCAGCGATCCATAGGCATTGTCGGACCAGTGGACGTTGAGATGCGCGAACTCGAGCGCGCGGGGGATCAGCAGCACGAGGCCGAAGATCGTCATGCCGAGCGTGCCGAAGCGCACGCCGCGCTCGTCCTTGGCGATGGCCCGACGGCGGACCCACAAATTGGGCAGCTCGCTGAGAAGGAGACCGAGCGTGAGGATTGCCGGCCAGAACAGGTCGGGCGGGCGGATGCCCGCAGGGGGCCAGCCGTGCGTCTGGCTCATCAGGTAGAGATAGGTACCGGCGGCGAGCGCGAAGGCGGTGCCCTCGATCGCCATGAAGCCGATATTGCCCCACCAGACGAGGTGCTTCGCGCCGCTTGCGCTCTCGGGAAGGCCCGAGACGTCGCCGACGATCGTGCAGGGGCGGGCATCGCTCATCGACGCACCGCCAAGGGGCCGGTGGTCGCCCGCTCGCGCTGTGGCCAGAACCAGGCGATCAGCGCTGCCGCGAGGGGTACCGCGCCCCAGACCAATGCCCAGGGCGTGAAGATGCTGCCGATGAACAGGATCGTTACCGCCAGCGCAGAGAAGAGCGGTGCGATCGAGGGCTTCGGGCTCTTCTGCCGATATTCCGGGGTCGCTTCAATGACGGAGGTGACCAGCACCTCGCGGCGTTCTACGGCAAGCCCGGTCATCACCTGCAGTGCCTCTTTCTGGGTCCAGAGCGGGGTGAGGCTGTCGACCACTGGGAGGTGATCGAAATTGTGCTGGGGCGGCGGCGAGGGGACCGCCCATTCGAGTGTCGAGCCGCCCCACGGATCGGGCCCGGCAAGCGCACCGTGCCGCCTGCTCCACCAGGCGTTGGCGACGAACACCAGCCCGCCTGCGACTGCGATTGCCGAGCCGAGCGTGGCGACGAGGTTGAGCGGCCCCCAGCCCATACCCTCGCTATAGGTGTAGACGCGGCGCGGCATGCCCATCAGCCCCAGCAGGTGCATCGGGAAGAAGCCGAGGTTGAACCCGCCGACGATCAGCCAGAAGGCGAGCTTGCCCAGCCGCTCGGACATCAACCGCCCGGTCGCTTTGGGGTACCAGTAGCAGAAAGCCCCGAGCAGCGGGAAGATTGCGCCGCCGATCAGCACATAGTGGAAGTGCGCGACGATGAAGTAGGTGTCGGTGATCTGCTGGTCGAGCGGGGCCGAGGCGGCCATCACGCCCGACAGCCCGCCGATCACGAAGGTGGCGATGAAGCCGAGTACCCAGAGGAGTGGCGTGTCGAAACGCGGGCGGCCGCTCCACAGCGTCGCGATCCAGCAGAAGATCTGGAGGCCCGCGGGCAGCGCCACCGCCATGCTCGCGGCCGTGTAGAAATCGTTGCCCAGCCGCGGCAGGCCGACCGCGAACATGTGGTGGACCCACAGCCCGAAGGCGAGCGCGGCGATTCCGAGCATCGACAGCACCACCGCAACATGACCGAACAGCGTGCGGCGCGAGAAGGTCTCGACGATCATCGAGACGAAGCCCGCGGCGGGCAGGAAGATGATGTACACCTCCGGATGGCCGAACCACCAGAACAGGTGCTGGAACAGGATCGGGTCGCCGCCCGCGGCCGGCGCGAAGAACTGCGTCGAGACCAGCCGGTCGGCAATCAGCATGCTGGTGACGAGCATCACGGCGGGCAACGAGAAGATCGTCATCAGCCCGGCGATCGCCTGCGACCACACGAATACCGGGATGCGTGCCAGCGTCATGCCGGGCGGCCGCATCTTGAGGACGGTGGCGACGACGTTCACCGAGGCGGCGAGTGCCGCGACCTCGGTGAAGGTGATCATCTGCGCCCAGATGTCGGCGCGGTGGCCGGGCGCATAGCCGGGGCCCGAGAGCGGCGGATATTCGAACCAGCCGAGATCGGGGGTGATGCCGACGGCGTGCGGCACCCACAGCATCAGCACGCCGCCCAGATACAGCCAGTAGCTGAACGCCGCGAGCCGGGGGAAGGCGAGCGCGCGCTGGCCGAGCATCAGCGGCACCAGCCAGATCGCCATCGCCTCCATCACCGGCACCGAGACGAGGAACAGCATCGTCGAGCCGTGCAGCGAGAAGCTCTCGTTGTAGAGCTGCGGCGTCATCCGCCCCATGTCGGGCCAGGCGAGCTGCAGCCGCATGTCGAGCGCGAGCATGCCCGCCAGGAACATCAGCAGCACGACGGTGAGGATATAGCGCGCGGCGATCCGCTTGTGGTCGACGGTGGTGAGGAAGCCCCACAGGCCCGGCGCGTCGCGCCACGAGACGGCGAGCCGATCGGCCTGTTCGGGGGTGAGCGGCGCGGTCATTGGAGTTCCATCAGGTAGCGCGACGCTGCGTCGGCATCCGGGCCGGAGAGCGCGACCGGCGGCATCATCGTGCCAGGCTTCAGCGCCTGGGGCTGGGCGATCCAGCCTTGAACCGCGCCGCGGCTCATCGTCAGCGTGCCGGCGGCCACCGAGCGCCGGCTACCGAAATGGGTGAGGTCCGGCCCGGCCCGTCCGGTGGAGGGCGTGCCGCGGATCGTGTGGCACATCGCGCATTGGCCGCCGGTCACCACCTGCTGCCCGCGCGCGGCGACGGGATCGGCAGGTATGGCGGCGGCCTTGGCCTGTCCGGCCAGCCAGCGCTCGAAATCCTCCGGCGCATCGACCTTCACGTCGAACGCCATGTGCGCGTGCTGGACGCCGCAGAACTCGGCGCACTGGCCGCGGAACCAGCCGGGTCGGGTGGGGGTGAGGTCGAGCAGGTTGATCCGGCCGGGGATCACGTCGAGCTTCTGCGCGATGTTCGGCACCCAGAAGCTGTGGATCACGTCCGCCGATCCCAGCGCGACGCGCGTCGTGCGGCCGAGCGGCAGGTGAAGTTCGTTCGCGGTCTCGATCCAGCCGCCGGTGCGCGGATCGCGATACTCGATGCGCCACCACCATTGGTGGCCGGTCACCCGCACCTCCAGCGCGTCGCGCGCGCGGGCGGCGGCGATGTTGCGCTCGACGAGGAAGCTGGCGGTGATCAGCACGGTGAGCCCGACCACGATCAGCCCCGCCCAGCCGAGCATTCCTCGGTTGAGCCCGATGTCCGGTGGATCGATCGTCGGCTCGCTCGCCGGGCGGCGCCTGCGGAACGCGCGCCACAGCGTCCAGGCGACTCCGCCAAGCACCAGCAGGTACATCGCGCCGCAGACGAGCATCATCAGCCAGAACAGGCCGTGGATGCCCGCCGCCTGTTCGCCCGCCGGTTCCAGTGCCGATTGCAGTCCGCTCAACGCACCGGACCCGTCCAGTTGCTCCCCTGCGGCTCGCCGACCTGGTCGAGATCCTGGCGGCGGCGTTTCTCCGGCGTCAGCCGCGGCAGGTTCCGCACATAGGCGGTGATCTGCCAGAGCTGCTCGGCAGGGATGCGCGCGGCATATCCCGCCGTCGCGCCGGGGTGCCGCTCGGCGATGAAGCCATAGACCTGATCGAGAGCGCCGCCATGCACCCAGACCCGGTCGCCGAGGTTCAGCGGCCCTTTGGCGGAACGACCATGACAGCTCCCGCACCCATACCAGGTGAAATAGCGTCCACCCTGCGCGACCTGATAGAGGTTGCGCTCATAGGCTGCGGCCCGCGAATCCTGCGCACCGTTGGGGGCGGTCTGGGGCAAGTCCGGCCCGGCGGATCGGCTCTCCGCGCTGCAACTCGCAACGGGCAAGGCGATCAGACCGGCAAGGAACGCGCGACGGAGAGAATTCACGCCGTTTTGTTGCGCGCCCGATCAGCCCCTTCAATCACACAAATTAGTTTTGCCACGCCTCAAAGGGTCGGGCGCGAAAGCGTCGACAGTTCGGCTGGCCGAACCTCGTGAACCAGCTGCTCCATGCGGCATTGCTCGGGCGCCTTGTCGGGCCGCCAACGCAGCAGCTTGGTGCCGTGACGGAAGCGGTCGCCGGTCACCTGGTCGTACAACACTTCCAGCACCCGTTCGGACCGCAGCGGCACCCATTCGCTCTCGGTGCCGTTGTTCCACCGGCTGGGGCCGCCCGGCGCCTTGCCGGTAAAACCTGGCGGCCCAATCAGCGGTTCCAGCGTGCGCAGGAGCGCCTGGCGCTCGGCCGCAGCGATGCCGGAGGTGAAGCCGACATGGTGGAGCAGCCCGGCATCGTCGTAGAGACCGAGCAACAGCGAGGCGACGCCGTCGCCTTTCTTGGTGCGACGGAAGCCGCCGACGACGCAATCGGCGGTGCGGTGCTGCTTCACCTTCAGCATCGCGCGCTCGCCGGGCCGATAGGGTTCGTCCAGCCGCTTCGCGACCACCCCGTCGAGCGCGCCGCCGCCTTGCGCAAGCCAGGCACGGGCGGTGTCCAGATCCTGCGTTCGGTGCGACAGTAGCAGGGACGGCCCGCCGTGCTTCCGGTGAAAGGTCTCCAGCGCTGCGCGACGATCGCGCAGCGGCGCGTCGAGAAGCGGCTGCCCGTCGATGCCAAGGCAATCGAACAGCATCAGCTGCGCCGGCGTCTCCTGCGACAGCCGCCGGATCCGGCTCGGCGCCGGGTGGAGCCGGGCCTGGAGCGCATCGAACGAGAGCACGTCGTCGATCGGCAGGATCAGTTCGCCGTCTAGGATGAACTCGGGGAACTCGACGGCCGCAATCATGGTGACGACTTCCGGGAAGTACCGGCTGAGCGGCTTTCCCGACTTCGACCGGATCTCGACGAGATCGCCGCGGCGGAACACGAGCGCGCGGAAGCCGTCCCATTTGGGCTCGAACTGCCAGCCCGGCTCCTCGGGCAGCGTCGCGACCAGCTTGGCCTCCATCGGCGACAGGTCTGGCATGGCCATGATGCTCCATTGCGCAGTGGTGCGGAGACCGAACGCGCGGTATCCCACCCGGTTCACGGGAGCAGATCTCGGGAGCGTTCGTTCCGGAAGCCGATAAGGCAGGGGAAGTGAGGCGGGGATGAAGATCGCGACCTACAATGTGAACGGGGTGAACGGTCGCCTGCCGGTGCTGCTGCGATGGCTGGAGGAAGAGGCGCCCGACATCGTCTGCCTGCAGGAGTTGAAGGCACCGCAGGAGAAATTCCCCGAGGCCCCGATCCGCGACCTCGGCTATGACGCGCTCTGGCATGGCCAGAAAAGCTGGAACGGCGTCGCGCTGCTCAGCCGGGTAGGCGAGATCCACGAAACGCGGCGCGGACTGCCCGACGATCCCGACCCCTCGCAGAGCCGCTATATCGAGGCGGCGGTCAGCGGGATCCTGGTCGGCGGGCTGTATCTGCCCAACGGCAATCCCCGGCCGGGCCCAAAATTCGAGTACAAGCTCGCCTGGTTCGAGTGCCTGATAGCGCATGCCGAGACGCTGTTGGAAAGCGGGCTGCCGGTGGCGCTCGCCGGCGACTTCAACGTGATGCCGACCGAGCGGGACGTCTACAAGCCCGAGCGCTGGCGCGACGACGCGCTGTTCGCACCCGAGGTCCGCGCGCTCTATGTGCAGTTGCTCGAACAGGGATGGGCTGATTCCCTGCGCAGCCTCCATCCCGATGCCACGATCTACACCTTTTGGGATTATTTCCGAAACGCGTTCGCGCGCGACGCGGGGCTGCGCATTGACCAGCTGCTACTGAGCCCGGTGCTGGCAGGCCGGCTGGTGGACGCGGGCGTGGACCGGCAGGTGCGCGGCTGGGCAAAGACCAGCGATCACGCACCCGCCTGGATCCGATTGCGCGACCACTGACCTTCGTCATTCGTCGCTCTCGGCCCTGTGCACCAACTCGTTGATGCTCGCTGCCAGCGTTTCCAGCTTGTACGGCTTGCGGAGGATCGGGAATTCGCGCTCGTCGCGCGGGATGAACTGCTTGCTGCTATAGCCGCTGGCCAGCAGCACCGGGAGGTTTGCGTATGTCTCTCGCACGGCGCTGGCGAGCTCCAGCCCGCTCATCCCCGGCATCACAATGTCCGAAAACACCAGGTCGACCGGGTTCTCCCGCAACAACTCGAGCGCTTCCTGGCCGCCAGCCGCTTCCAACACCGTGCAGCCGAGATCGTCGAGCAGCTGGTGCGCGAAATAGCGGACGTGCTCGCTGTCCTCCACCAGCAGGACTCGAAGCGCCGCAGGCAGCGAGATCTGCGTATCCGGCGCCGTTTCGCGCTGCAGCGGCTTGAACGTGCGCGGGATCCACAGCTCCACCCGGGTGCCCTTGCCCAGCTCGGAATCGATCCGCGCGGCGCCGCCCGACTGCACGGCATAGCCATGGATCTGCGACAGCCCCAGGCCCGTGCCCTTGCCGGTCGGCTTGGTGGTGAAGAAGGGCTCGAACACGCGCTTCAACGTCTCAGGCGGGATGCCTTCGCCGGTATCCTCCACCGACAGCAGGACACCGTCTCCCTCTGTGCGGCGCGCGTTGTGCGTAGCGATGGTGATCCGCCCGCCCTCCGGCATCGCGTCGCGCGCATTGAGCACGGCGTTGAGCAGCGCGGCTTCGAGCCCGGTGGGGTCGATCTCCACCGGCCACAGGGCAGGGGTCAGGTCGAGCCGCAGCTCATATTGGCTGCCGAGGGTCCGCTGGAGCATCTCGCTCAACGCATCCAGCCGGACGCTGAGATCGATCACTTCGGGCTCCAGCGGCTGGCGCCGGGCAAAGGCGAGCAGTTGCGAGGTGAGGCTGGTCGCACGCTCGGCGGTCTCCAGCATCACGTTCAGGTAGCGCGTGCGCTTCTCGCTGGGCATGTCGGGCTGTTTCAGCATGAAGTCCGCTGACCCGTGCATTACGGTCATCAGGTTGTTGAAGTCGTGGGCGATGCCGCCCGCCAGCTCGCCCAGCGCCTGGAGCTTCTGCGATTGCAGCAGCGCTTCCTGAGTGCGGCGAAGTTCCTCTTCCGCCTGCTTCTTCTCGCTGACGTCGCGGGTAATCTTGGCAAAGCCGACATGCGCACCGGCCTCGTCGTAGATCGGGTCGATCAGCACGTGCGCCCAGAACAGCGAGCCGTCCTTGCGGACCCGCTGCGCCTCCGCCTCGAATTTGCCCTCCGCCAGCGCCGTTCGGAGGGCAATGTCAGGCGCGTCGCGCGCCCGGTCGGCGGGGGTGTAGAATAGCGAAAAATGCTGCCCCAGCACCTCGCTTTCGGTATAGCCCTTGATCGCCTGTGCGCCGGAGTTCCAGCTGGTGATCCGGCCATCGGTGTCGAGCATGTAGATCGCATAGTCGCGGACGCCCTGGACCAGCAGTTTCAGCTGTAGCGCGCTCTCGTAGGTCGCCTGTTCAAGCCGACGCTTCTCGGTGATGTCGCGAGTGATCTTGGCGAAGCCGAGCAGCGTGCCGTCCTCGCTGCGGATCGCGTCGAGGATCGCGTGGGCCCAGAAGCGGCTGCCGTCCTTTCGAATGCGCCAGCCTTCGGCTTCGAAGCGGCCCTCGCGCGCTGCGGTGGCGAGGGCGCGGGCCGGCAGTCTCGACGCCTGATCCTCGGGCGAGAAAAAGCGGGAGAAATGCTCGCCCACGATCTCTGGCGCTACATACCCCTTGAAGCGCGCTGCCCCGCTGTTCCAGGTGACGATCCTGCCCTCGGGATCGAGCATGTACAGGGCGTAATCGGTGACCGCATCCACCAGCAGCTGGAAGACTTCTGCTGAGGGGTGTGGCTTGGCGTCGGCTGCTGACAAAACCTGATCCTGTGCAAAGCCCCCCCGGACTCACCACGGACCAAAGTCTGTATCGTCGCCGAAGCGGCATGCAACAGCTTTGTTTTTTCAGCTCAAGTTTTGCCGGTTAGAGATCCGCCTCGATCGCGAGGCGCATCGCTTCGCCGGACGTGGCAACCCCCAGCCGGCGGATCAGCGCGCTCCGGTGCATCTTAACCGTCTTTTCCGCCAGGCCGAGCTCGGCGCCGATCTGCCGGCTGCGCAGGCCGCGCGCCATTAGGTGCAGGACCGCCCGCTGCTGGTGGGTGAGACGCGCGATGCGACTCGCGGCTTGCGCCCGAGCAAGTCCGCCGGCGAGCGCGCCGACTTCCATCTGCGTACCGAGGAAGAAGAGGACATCGCCGTTGTCGTCGAGCACGGGTGCGACCATCACTGCGTTTCGGAAGCTGCTGCCGTTCTTGCGATAGTTGGTCAGTTCCACGACGTGGGGCGTCGCAGTGGCGATCGCATGGGCAAGCGCGTTCGAATGCACCGGCTCGGTTCCGGGACCGGCGAGGATGCGGCAGTTGCGGCCGAGCAGCTCCGCTTCGCCATAGCCGGTCAGGCGCTCGAAAGCGGTGTTGGCCGCGACGATCGGATTGTCGGGGCGGCGCGGGTCGGTCACGATCGAGGCGATCGGCGAAAGCCGGATGGAAGCTAATAGGGCGTGTTTGTCCATGCGCGGGTCCAGTCGGCTCCTCCGGCTGAGGGGGGCGATACGGTGATCACCCCCATAACGACTTTCTCCCGGTCCGGCTCCGACGCGATTGAAGGGCGGTGGCGCAGCCGAGGTATCCGGCCTGCCGACTTGCGACGCGCTTGCAGCGGCCCCTTGACCGCGCTGCAGCCATGTCGGACCGGCGTCAGGCCGGCTCCCTTCAACCGATTGGAATATCTTGAATTTCGTGGCGGGGCGCCGATATTGCCGGTCTTGTTCAACAACAGAAAGGAGGTGGTCGAATGTCTCATTGTCATATGCCGCTGAACACGGATCCTATGAGCATGGCGAACCTCGTCGAGGCTTGCCGCTTCTGACCTCCCGCCTTCAGTGGCAGGCAATGGAAGGGCCGCTCCAGCGATGGGGCGGCCCTTCGTGCTTCCGGGTCCCGGCAGCGGGGCGAGGACGGATCAGCTCGTAGCCGGGCGGCAGGATGGCCGATGCCAGGCAGACGAAAACGGCGCGACGCTGGCTTATGGGAACCTTGGCCGAGCCGATGCGCTCGGTTTGTCTGGCCGCCGCCATCCCGGCGACGCCGGCTCCGTTCCCCTGGCGCCGAGGTGACCCATGCCGATCCAAGCCGTTCTGTTCGATATCGACGGCACCCTTGTCGACAGCAACGACTTCCATGTCGCCGCGTGGCAAGAGGCGTTCGCGACGATCGGTGCGCGCTTCGAGGCGCAGGTGATCCACGATCAGATCGGCAAGGGCACCGACATGCTGGTCCCCGCGCTGCTGCCCGACCTCGACGAGGACAGCCAGCAAAAGCTCGGCGAGACCCATGGCGAGATCTTCAAGGCCAAGTTCCTGGATCGGGTCGAGCCATTCCCCGGCGCCCGCGAGATGCTTGCGCGGGTGCATGCCGATGGCCGGCGCGTCGTACTGGCGTCATCCGCCTCGAAGGCCGAGCTCGAGCACTATCTTGCGTTGCTCGATGCCCAAGCTCTCGTTTCGAAGACGACCAGCGCCGACGATGTCGAGCGGACCAAGCCCGCCCCGGATATCTTCTCGACCGCACTCGAAAAGGTCGCGCCGCTTGCGGCCGATGCGGTGATGGTCGTCGGGGACACGCCCTATGATGTCGAGGCCGCCGGCAAATGCGGCATTGCCGCGATCGGCCTGCGGTCGGGCGGATTTGCCGACGATGCCCTGCTCGGCGCCGGTGCCGTGGCGCTGTACGACGATGTGGCGCATCTGCTGCGTGAATATGCCCAATCGCCGATCGCCCGCTGATCTGCGAGGGTCGGGCCGCGTGGTGCGGGGAGCGACTTTGGAAGGAGGGAGATGATCTTGGCCACTTCTGCATCCACCGATGCGATCGTCCAGATCGGCCTGATGGAAGACGAGGCGATCGATATCGATGCGGCGGCGCTCCAGCTGGCGGCGCTGGACCATCCCGATACGGACCTGAGCCCCTATGTGGCCCAGCTGAACGCCTTTACCGAAAGCCTGGCAGCGGCCGGCGTGGATGCCGAAACCGTCGAGGAACGTGCGCAGGCGCTCGCCCGCGTGATGGCGGGGACCTTCGGGTTCAGCGGCGACCGGAACCAGTATGACGATCCGGCCAATGCCGATCTCCTCCGCGTGATCGATCGGAGGCACGGGCTGCCTGTAAGCCTGACTATTCTCTACGCTGCCGCGGCCCGGCGGCTCGGCTGGCGGGTGGATCCGCTGAACACGCCCGGCCATGTGCTCGCCCGCGTCGGCTCGGAGACCGACGCCGTGTTGATCGACCCGTTCAACGATGGCCGCATCGTCGCCGCGGACGAACTGGCCGCCCTGCTTCGCGGCGTGCTGGGGCCGGCCATGGTGCCTACGATCGAGCATGTCACCCCGATGTCGAACCGGTCGGTGCTGGTGCGGCTGCTGATGAACCAGGCGAGCAGGGCGGAAGCTTCGGGCGACGCCGCCCGGGCGTCGACGCTGTACGAGCGCATGACCGTGATCGCACCGGCGCATGGCCAGGGCTGGTGGGAACGCGCCCGTCTGCTGCTGCACGCAGGCGATGTGAGCGGCGCCCGATCCAGCCTGAGCGCCATGTTGGAAATCACCCGCGATCCCGCGCTCCGCACGCATATCTGCTCTGCCCTGGATGCGCTGAGCGGGCGCGACTGAACCCGCCTGCGGCATCGATACCTGCCGCCGATCAAGGGCTGCTCCCAGGCTCGATGTAGCTGACCCCGACGAGCATGCTTCAGTTGAGATTGACTCGCAGTATCGTTGCAGGATAGCTGCGCTCCCGTAACAAAGGGGGGCGCATGCGACATTATGGGTTTCTGCTCACAACGGCGTTGGTCGGGATGAGCGGGATGTCTGCCGCGCAAGCGCAGGAGGCGGCGGGGCCGGCGGCCGAGGAGATCATCGTCACCGGCGAGAAGAGCGACCGCACCCTGCAGCAGACCACCAGTTCGGTGGGCGTGACGACGGCCAGACGGATCGCGCAGGAGAATCTGCAGTCGATCCAGGAAATCTATCAACGGACGGCCAATCTTTCGGAGACCTACGGCGCCTCCGGCTTCTCGATCCGCGGGATCGACCAGCGGGGCGTTTCGGGCGGGAGCGGTGCCGCCACCGCGACGGTGTTCGTCGACGGGGCGCCGGTGCCGCAGGATCTGCTGTCGAACGGCCCGACCGACCTGTGGGACGCGGCGCAGGTGGAGATCTTCCGAGGGCCGCAATCGACGCTGCAGGGGCTGAATGCGCTGGCCGGCGCTGTGCACATCCGCACCGAGGAACCGAGCTTCGACTGGCGGCTCAAGGGGCAGGCGACGGTTGCCTCGTTCAACACCACGCAGTTCGCGGTCGCCGGCGGCGGCCCGCTGATCGGGGACCAGCTCGCCTTCCGGATCTCGGCCGAGAAGCGCGATTCGGACGGTTTCATCTACAACGTCACCCGCCGCGCGCCGGAGAACCCGGTGAACTCGATCTCGCTGCGCGGCAAGCTGCTCTGGACGCCCGCGATGCTGTCCGGCTTCGAAGCGCGGCTGAACTACCATCACTTCCACACCAAGGGCGGGTATCGTTTCACCTACGCCGATCGCAACCAGCCCGATTATCAGGACAATCCCACCAACAGTTCCAACGATCCCAACAGCAGCGACGTCGACGCCGACCAGGCGACGCTGGACCTGCGCTACCGGCTGGGCGGGGGCTTCTCGCTGACGGCGCTGAGCACTTATACCGACACGTCTTTCCTGCGCCATTATGACGGCGACGCGACCGCGGCGCGCCTCGCCTTTAGCGACCTCACCGGCACGTCGAAGATCTTCACCCAGGAGTTGCGCCTCAACTATGCGGGCGAGCGGCTGAGCGGGCTGGTCGGCCTGTTCTATTATGATCGCGACGAGACCGCCAATTCGCACCAGATCACGCTGGTGCCGACCCCGGCGGCGACGATCGTCAACCTGCTCAAGGGCTCGCTGGGCAGCACGCTGGCATCCCAGGTCGCGTCTACCTACACCCAGGCGCTGCCCTATATTCCCGTCGACTATACTTCGGATCTGCCGCAGCAGGTGCAAACCTATGCCCTGTTCGCCGACGGGCGCTATCGGCTGACCGATCGGCTGTCGCTGCTCGGCGGCTTCCGCGTCGATCGCGAGCGCAATCGCAATGCGGGAACGGCGATCGCCACCTTCGCCGGCACGCTGCCGACACCTGCCTCCTATGGCACGCTGGCGCCCGTGATCACCGCGATCAACCGGGCGGTGCTGGGGCTGGTGAGCGCCGCCAATGGCGCGGCGCCGCCGGGCGTGCGTACCTTCAACGCCTTCCTGCCCAAGGGCGGGGTAGAGATGGCCTGGACGCCCGATCTGTCGACCGCCTTCGTCGTCCAGCGCGGCTATCGCTCGGGCGGCAGCAGCTTCAACACCGCGCGTTCGACGCTGTTCGCCTATGATCCCGAATATACCTGGAACTACGAACTGTCGTTCCGCTCCGCCTGGCTCGGCGGGCGGCTGACCGCCAATGCCAACATCTTCTACATCGACTGGAAGGACCAGCAGACGACCGCAAATTTCGGCACCGGCACCTATGACACCAACACGGTCAATGCCGGCAAGTCGCATCTCTACGGCTTCGAGATCGAGCTGAATCATCGCGTCTCCGGCGCGTTCGACTGGTATGCGAGCGTCGGCCAGACCCGCACGAAGTTCGACTCCTTCGTCACCAGCGTCGGCTCGATCACCGACCTTTCCGGCGAGCAATTTCCCTACGCGCCGCGCTGGACGCTGGCGGGCGGCGCCAACCTCCGCTTGGCGGGCGGCTTCGAGGCCAATCTCAATGCCAATTATCGCAGCGCCGTGTTCACCGACGTGGCACGGCCGCAGAGCGACAACCGGGTGGGGCCGCGCACGCTGGTGAACGGGCGGATCGGCTATCGCGTCGATCGCTGGAGCGCGTCGCTGTTCGTCAACAATCTGTTCGATACGAAATACGACCAGTACGTCAACAAGTCGACCAACCAAGCGATCATCGGCACGCCCCGCACGGTGGGCGCGATCCTGGGCTTCACGCTGTGAGCGACGCGGCGCAGCTGGCGCTGGGCAGCGCCGCGATCCTGATCGTCGCCGCCGCCGCCGCCTGGCTGTTGCGCCTAGCGTGGCGCCGGAGCAGCGGCAAGGCGCCGTGGCGTGCCGCGGGGCTGGGCCTGGCGGCGCTGGCGATTCTCGCCCCGGCCGGCTTGCTGGGCGAGGCGCGCGGGCCGTTTGCGGCGCTCGCCCTGTTCTCGGTGGCGGCACTTTCGATCGTCGCCTCCGGGCGGACGCTGCGCAGCGCACAGGCAGGGCGCGGCGGCCGCGGCGACGGCGTCGCGCCCGAGCCGGCCGAACGCGCCTCCGCCCCGTGGCGCGGGCTGCTGCGCTGGCTGCTTGCCGGACCGATCGGCATGGTCGCCGCGATGGCCGTGGGCGTGTGCTACACGGTGTGGGGCGCGGGCGCGGTGCAGACCCGGCTGGTGGTCGGCGGCCTGCTGGTGCCGCTCGTCTGGGGCGCGGCGATGGCGTGGACGCTGGCCGACGACAAGCTGCTCCGTGCGGCGGCGGTGCTGCTCGGCACCGCGCTGGTCGGCTTCGGCCTGGCCCGCCTGGGAGGCGTGGCATGAGCCGCACGGGGAACAAGGGGCTGGCGCTGGCGCCCGACGTGGTGCGTGCGGTGCTGAAGGGGCATAGCAGCCTTGGGCTGGCCTTTGCCGCGGTGCTCTATCTGGTGTGCCTGACCGGCGCCCTTGCGGTCTTCGTCGCCGAATTCACACGCTGGGAAAATCCGGCCGCGCCGCGCGTCGCGACTTTAGCGCCCGATGCGCTGCCGCAGGCCTATGCCGAGGCGCTGGCGAAGGCAGGTGGGCCGGTGGATCGCATCCTGATGGTGCTGCCCAAGCCCGAGAACCCGCTGCTCCGCGTCCGTACCGAGGCGCAAGGGGCGGGGCAGCGCGAATGGTTCGCGGACCGGGCCGGCCATCTCGCCGCACCGGTGCGCGAGGGCTGGACGGAGCTGCTCGTGCGCCTGCACGTCAATCTGCACCTGCCGCGCGCCTGGGGCGGGTTCCTCGTCGGGCTGGCGGGGGTGGCGCTGCTGTCGTCGCTGATCTCGGGCATTCTTGCCCATCCGCGCATCTTCCGCGATGCCTTCCAACTCCGGCTCGGCGGATCGCGGCGCTTGCAGGAAGCCGATCTGCACAACCGCATCGGCGTATGGGCGCTGCCCTTCCACCTGATCGTCTCCCTTACCGGCGCCTTGCTCGGGCTATCGACGGTGATCATCGCCGTGCTGGGTATGGTCGCCTTCCAGGGCAATACCGCCAGGGTCTATGCCCTGTTCCGCACGCCGCGCGTCGCGACGGATACGCGGCCGGCGCCGCCGCTCGACCTGCGGCCGATGCTGGCGGACGCCGCGCGGCGAGTGCCTACCGGGCGGATTGACTATCTGCGCATCGAGCATCCCGCCCGACGCGACGGCAGCGTGGAGCTGCAGGTCGAGGACGGATCGCACCGCATCGCCGGTACCGACGCCTATGGCTATGATCGGCAGGGCAGGCTCTATCACGCCAAGCGCGCCGCGGAGAATAATCTGGGCGGACAGATTCTCGGATCGCTGGGGCCGCTGCATTTCGGCTGGTTCGCCGGGCCGATGGTGAAGATCGCCTATGGGCTGCTGGGCTTTGGGCTCGCCTATCTGGCGTCGGGCGGAGTGCTGCTGTGGATCGCCCGGCGACGCGATCGCGGCCGGCCGGTACCCGGGTGGGAGCGCATCTGGGTCGCCTTCGCCTGGGGGCAGCCCCTTGCACTCGCCGCCGGCGCCCTGGGTGCGGTCGCTGCGCCGGCCATGGTGCTTGTGCCGCTGCTCGCCTGGGCGTCGACCAGCCTCGCGATGTTGGCGGTGGCGGCAGCGATGGCGGCGCGACCGCTCGCGCGGTTCGGGCGCGGTGGCACGGGGCTGGTGCTGACCCTGATCGCAATGGTTCATGGCGGTTGGCGCTCGGCGGACGCCATGGTCGCTGCCGTCAATCTCGTGCTCCTCGCGGTCGGCGCAGCACTTATGTTCAGCGCAACGCGGCCGGCGAACGCGCCTCTCACGGGGGGCGTCAATGCGGGATGATGCCGGTGCCCAGGGCGCCCGATACATGCCCGAAAGGGTGGAAGGTCGCACTTCGCACTTTGCGAAACAGGTCTTGAGCTATTGGTGCGGATGGTTCCGCTCTGGACGTGGATGGTCGAGAAGGTGGGCGGGTTCACGGCGGCGAGCGCGAAGTTGAATCAGGATCACGCTGCTGCTGAAGGTTGAACCGCGCCGGGTCTGCCGGAGGCGTTGGGTTGTGAGTCACGCTGCCATATCGAGGTTGTCCGCGGCAGCATAATATTGCTCTTCGGCTTCGGCAGGCGGGATGTTGCCGATGGGTTCGAGCAG